>CALWZL010000002.1 GCA_944385995.1 uncultured Faecalibacterium sp. | reverse complement strand
AAAGGTGATACGGCCTCTCTCCCCGGTTGATGCGAGGCCTGTCCCGATGGGATGAGCACCGCCCCGGACCCGGCAGAGTTTCTGCCAGGTTCGGGGCGTCGTTTTGTGCCGGGGGCGGCTCAGGCTTCACCCCCACAGACAGCGGCCCATCCGGGCAGCAAAAAGCGCCTCCGCCGGACTGGCGGGGGCGCCTGGATGGGTTGGATTCAGTGTTTGGTACCGTTGTTGTCCTTGCCTTTTTTGCCGAAGCGGTACTCCTTGCCTACGCGGATGCGCTGGAGGTTGGAGCGGTGCATGTAGAAGATCATCCCGCCCATGATGGCCGCGCCGATGGTGGTGACGGCCAGATCGTGGACGCTCATCTTCATCACCAGGCCATAGCCCAGGGTGAGGAAGGGATAGCAGACCGCCATCACGATGCTGCCCAGGGAGACCATGCCGGTGGGGATCAGGCAGATCAGGAAGATCACCACCAGGAAGGGCAGCAGGATGGGCTGGACCGCCAGAATGGCGCCGCCGGCCACCAGGACGCCCTTGCCGCCCTTGAAGCCGAAGTAGATGGGTTTCAGGTGGCCGATGACCGCCAGGATGGCGGCCAGGTAGACCCCCAGGTACTGGGAGAACAGCTCTCCCGACATAAACCCGAACAGCCAGCGGCCGATGCAGACCGCGAGGACGCCTTTGAGGACATCGCCGGCGGCGGTCATGGCGGCGGCCTTCTTGCCGAAGGTGCGCAGCATGTTGGTCATGCCGGCGGCGCCGCTGCCGTGGCGGCGCACATCGTCGTGATAAACAAACCTGGACACCAGAATGCCGGTGTCAATGCTGCCCAGAAGATACGCTTCCAGGGCAACCGCCAGGACGATCAGAATATCCAACAGCATAGGGATTCCTCCTTTGAATCAAGCAGCGGCAGGCCCGATTGCCCGCAGGCCGAACCCGCCTTCCTTTGCCGGTACCAAAACACCCCGGCCTGCCGGCCGCATCCGTGCCGGCCGGGGATTGTTTGCCGAGGGGCTTTTATACGTCTTTGGCGCCCACCTGCCCGCTGCCGCGCTCGCGGACCACCAGGCGGATGGGGGTGTGCTCCAGACTGAAGCTCTCGCGGATCTGATTGATGATATACCGCTGATAGCTGAAATGGAACAGCGGCTTGGAGTTCACAAAGGCCACAAACGTCGGCGGACGGGTGGAGGCCTGGGTCAGATAGAAGATCTTGAGGCGGCGGCCCTTGTCGGTGGGGGGCTGGACCCGGGCAGTGGCCCGGGCCAGCATCTCGTTCAGAACGCCGGTGGGCACCCGGGCGCCGTTCTGGTTGTCCACATCCCGGATCAGCCGCATCAGCCGGTCGATGTTGTAGCCGGTCTGGGCCGAAATGAAGATGATGGGGGCATAGCTCATGAAGCTGAAGCACTCGGCATAGCCCCGGCGCTGGAGCTCCATGGTGTTGGTCTCCTTGCCCTCCACAGCGTCCCACTTGTTGATGACAATGATGCAGGCCTTGCCCTGCTCGTGGGCATAGCCGGCAATCTTGCTGTCCTGCTCGGTGAAGCCCACCGTGCCGTCCACCAGGATCAGAGCCACCCGGCTCCGCTCCACGGCGGCCAGGGCCCGGACCACCATATACCGCTCCAGGCCTTCCTCGATGTTGGAGCGGCGGCGCAGGCCGGCGGTGTCGGTGAAGATGAACTTGCCGTAGGCGTTGTCCACCGGGGTGTCGATGGCGTCCCGGGTGGTGCCGGCCTCGTCGGCCACGATCATCCGGTTTTCGCCCAGGATGCGGTTGGTCAGGCTGGATTTGCCCACGTTGGGCCGGCCGATGATGGCCACCGGAATCCGGTCCTCCTCCACCACCGTCTCGGAAAAGTCCAGGTGGGCGCAGATGGCGTCCAGCAGGTCGCCGGTGCCATGGCCGTGGACCGCCGACACCGGCATCACCTCGTCAAAGCCCAGGTTGTAGAACTCGTACATCTCCACCGGCGGCTCGCCCACGCTGTCGCACTTGTTGACCGCCAAGATGATGGGCTTGTGGCTGCGGCGGAGCATGTGGGCCACCTCCTCGTCGGAGGCGGTGAGGCCCGACCGGACATCCACCACCATCACAATGCAGTCGGCGGTGTCGATGGCGATCTGGGCCTGCTGGCGCATATGGGCCAGGATGCCCTCGGTGGCCTTGGGCTCGATGCCGCCGGTGTCCACCAGCAGCAGGTCGTGGCCCTGCCACTCGCAGGGGGCGAAGATCCGGTCCCGGGTGATGCCGGGGGTATCTTCCACAATGGCCAGGCGCTGGCCGCACAGTTTGTTGAACAGGGTGGACTTGCCCACGTTGGGCCGGCCCACCACTGCGACAATGGGTTTACTCATTGGCTGTTTCCTCCTTCTTCGGCTTTCTGCGGCGGGAAATATGCAGTCCGCTCCGCAGCAGGGCGCGGGCTTCCTTGCCGCCGTCGGCCGGCAGGATCTCCACCTTGACCCCCAGCCGCTGGGCCAGCTGCTCCACCGTGATGCTGTCCAGGAACATATCCCGCTCGCTGCGCAGCATCACTTCCGGCACCCCCAGCACCCCGCTGGTGAGTTTGCCGGCGCACTGGTCGATGATGTCGGTGGCGGTGACCAGGCCCGCTACCCCCACATTGCCGCCGAAAAAGCGGTTCTGAATGGGGTGGACGGTCACCGAAATCATGGGGTACTGGCGGTGCAGTTCCTCCATCATGGCGGTGATGAGGGGGGCGGCCATGGTGCCGGTGACCACGTCCATCTTCTTTTCCTCATAGACCACGTGGGCCCGCTCCAGCTCGGCCCGGAAGCTGTCCTCATACAGCCGCCACATCCCCACCCCGTTTTCCAGCTGGGCAAAGTCCTCGTAGAACGCGGCCGGCGGGATGGGCCGCCCGGCATTGAGATACCACTCGTCGCTGGGGTAGATGATGCGGACGCCGTGGCGGGCCTTGGCCTCGTCGCCGAAGGCCTCCATGATGTCGATGACCTCGGCGCTGGAGGCGGCGTCATAGGGCGTCTGCTGGTACAGCCCTTCCCGGTAGTCGGTGACCCCGCAGGGCACCGCCGCCACGCTCTGGACCATGGGGGCCAGGGCCAGCAGGTCGGTGAGGGTGCGGCGGAGCTCGTCCCCGTCGTTGACCCCGCGGCAGAGCACCAGCTGGCAGTTGACCGCGATGCCCGCCTCCACCAGCCGGCGGAGATACTTGAGGGTCTCCCCGCCCCGGCGGTTGGAGAGCATCTTGGACCGCAGCTCGGGGTTGGTGGTGTGGACCGAGATATTGATGGGCGAAATGTGCATCTTGATGATCCGGTCGATCTCATGATCGTGCATGTTGGTCATCGTGATGTAGTTGCCGAACAAAAAGGACAGCCGTTCGTCGTCGTCCTTGAAATACAGGCTCTTGCGCATACCGGGGGGCAGCTGGTCGATGAAGCAGAAGATGCAGCGGTTGGCGCAGGAGTGCTTTTTGTCCCCCAGATAGGTGGCAAAATTGCAGCCGAAGTCCTCCCCCGGCTGCCGGGCCACATCCCATTCCTTCACCCCGTCGGCCACCCGGGCCGTCAGATGAAAGCCGGGGCTGTCGGTGTAGAACTGGTAGTCCAGCGCGTCGTTGATGGCGTTGCCGTCCACCGTCAGCAGTTCATCCCCGGGGCCCAGGCCCAGGGCCGCGGCGTCGCTGCCCGCAGCTACGGTATCAATCTTCATGGCCATGGTACCGCCTCCTTTCTAAACGCGAAGAAGGGGAAGGCGCGGCACGCCCTCCCCTTCTGTCATACATCCATGATGCCACCAAGTAAAATGCAAATCAGCCCTTCTTGATGACTTCCTCGCCCTTGTAGTAGCCGCAGTTGCCGCAGGCCTGGTGGGGGAGCTTGAAAGAGCCGCAGTTGCTGCACTTCACCAGCGTGGGGGCCTCCAGCTTCCAGACGTTGCTGCGACGCTTATCGCGGCGGGCCTTGGAAAGATGTCTCTTGGGTACTGCCATAGTTTGCACCTCCTTGGATGGAATAATCAATTCAGCAGTGATTTCAGCACGCTCAGCCTCGCATCCGGCTGTGCGCTTTGTTCCGGCGCAGCCGGGCAGGAGCAGGGACGTTTGCGCCCGCATTGGGGACACAGACCCGGGCAGTCGGCGCTGCACAGCAGCACCGTCGGGATCTGGAACAAAAACTCCTGGTAGAGCCAGTCATCCAGATCGATGCAACCCGCTGCGTTCAGGGGCAGATCGAAATCCGGGTCCTCCAGATCGCGCTCCCGCGCCGTCCACTCCGCGTCCACCTGTGCCTGAAAGCAGACAGGGTCGAGACAGCGTGCGCATTCGCCATGCACCGATGCGCTGGCCCGCAAAGTCATCTGCACCTCGTCTCCGTCGGCCGCAGCGGTAAAGCTGGCCGTCACCGGCGCCTCAATGCGGGACCCGGCAAAATCGCGCCCCGACAAATCGCAGTCAAATGTCTGCTCCTGTTTGGCGCGGCCGGATGCGATGAACCTTCTTAGGTCAAATTGCATAGTACACCTCTAAAAAGCTGCCTTGTAAGTATAGCGCCAAAGGGGGCCTGTGTCAAGCCCCAAATTGCGCACAAATGGGAAAAATTTCATTCTTTTGCACGGCACAGGGCCGGCGTGCCTACAGCGCGCCGGCCCTGCCGGATCCTTTCAGAATGAAAGCGCCCGCAGCCGATTACAGGTACTTCTTGACGTTGTGGGGCAGCATGGACTCGTCCGCGCTGACGGTGACGGTCACACGGACCGAGTCGCCTGCGATGGCGGCCATCTCGTCCAGCACCACGCCCAGACGGTTGATGTCGTGGTCCAGAACCTTCAGGATACCGTCGATGTAGATATCGGTAATATCATAGTTGCTGGCCATCAGACCGGCGACAAAGCCGTACAGCATCTCGCCGCCCTGGATCTTGTACTCCTCCAGGTCGATGAGGCGGGCAGACGAGGAGATATCGTAGGTGAGCTTCATGCCCTTTTCCACCACGACGACGCTGCCTTTGCTGGTGCGGACCGACTCGTTAATCATGTCGATCATAGCCTTGGTCTTGCCCGAACCCTTGGTGCCAACAATCAGTCTAATCATAGTCATTGCCTCCTGTATTTTCCACGCCTGGCGGCGGGGGGATTTTGGTCGTTTTACTGGAGCTTGGCCTCCAGCTCTGCGGTCAAACTCTCGTAGCCGGGCTTGCCCAGCAGAGCAAACATATTCTTCTTGTAGCTCTCGACACCGGGCTGGTTGAAGGGGTTGACACCCAGCAGATAGCCGCTGCATGCGCAGGCGCGCCAGAAGAAGTAGATCAGGTAGCCGACGTTGTAGGCCGACAGGTCGTCCACGTCGATCAGAAGCTGGGGCACGCCGCCGTCGGTATGGGCCAGGATGGTGCCCTCCATGGCCTTGCGGTTGACCACGCTCATGTTCTGGTTGGCCAGGAAGTTCAGGCCGTCGAAGTTGCCCTCCAGCTCCTCGATGTAGAGGTCCTTGGCGGGGGTCTTGACGTTGACGATGGTCTCGAACATGTTGCGGGTGCCCTCCTGGATGAACTGGCCCATGGAGTGCAGGTCGGTGGAGAAGATGCAGCTGGCGGGGAACAGGCCCTTGTTGTCCTTGCCCTCGCTCTCGCCGAACAGCTGCTTGTACCACTCGTTCATCAGGGCGAAATTGGGCTCGTAGCACTCGAGGATCTCGATCTGCTTGCCCTTGCGGCTGAGGATGTTGCGGGCTGCGGCGTACTTGTAGGCGTCGTTGTCGGGGCTGAGCACCGAGAACCGCTCCATGGCGTCGGCTGCGCCCTTCATCAGCTCGGCGATGTCGATGCCGGCGGCGGCGATGGGCAGCAGGCCCACAGCCGACAGCACCGAATACCGGCCGCCCACGTCGTCGGGAACCACAAAGGTGGGCCAGCCCTGGCTGTCTGCCAGCTGCTTCAGGGTGCCCTTGGCCCGGTCGGTGGTGGCGTAGATCCGCTTGTTGGCCTCCTCGACGCCCACCTGGTCCTCCAGCAGCTTGCGCAGGACCCGGAATGCCAGGCTGGTCTCGGTGGTGGTGCCCGACTTGGAGATGACGTTGATGGAGAAGCGCTTGCCCTTGCACAGGGCGATGATGTCGTTCAAAGCGGTGGGGCTGATGCTGTTGCCGCAGAAGTAGACCTTCAGGCCCGGCTCCAGCTCGTTGTGATAGACGCCCTTGACGGCCTCCACCACAGCCCGGGCGCCCAGATAGCTTCCGCCGATGCCGGCCACCACCAGCACATCGGAATCACTGCGGATCTGTTCGGCCGCAGCCTGAATCCGCCCAAACTCTTCCTTATCATAATCGCGGGGCAGATACATCCAGCCCAGGAAATCGCTGCCGGGGCCGTTCTTGGCCTCCAGGCTCTGATGGGCTGCGGCCACCTGCGGGTAGATCGCAGCAAACTCATCTTCGTTGATAAACGGAGAAAGGTGCTTGGTGTTAAACGAAACGCTCATGATTCTAGCCCTCCAAACTGTTCCTTCCTTGTATGTTTCGCGCTGCGGGCAGCCGGAGTCCAAAGCCCCTGCCGCCGTCGGCGACGAGATTCTTTCTCTAAGTGTACCGTTCCACTCCGATAAAGTCAAGGCCAAAATCCCCGGGATTCATACAATTTTAACAAGGCCCCTCTGGGGGTCATTGTAAATTCTGTTAATTTTCGCGTCAAAGGGCAAATTCATCCCCCCGGCCGGCAGCATTCGCCCTGTTGGTCGTGGTTTAAGTGACGCAAAAGCCGCGCCCTCCCCTGTCCGGCGGCAGGAGAGGGGCGCGGAAAGAAGGTCAGAACAGGCTTTCCAGCATCAGGCGGACCGCGGCGTCAAAATCCAGCCGGGCGGCGCCGGCGGCGGCCTGAATGGGCCAGGACCCCACCGTCTCGCCGTTGCTGGTGACGGTGACGGTGCCCACCTGGTCCCCCAGGTTGACCGGGGCGGCGCAGCTGTCGGGGAGGCTGATCTCAGCCGCCAGGGAGGCGCCGCCCCCGCTGGGCACCAGCAGACGGGAGGGCAGGGCGGAATAATCCAGCGGAATCTCGGTGTCGGCGCTGCCGGTCACCGCCAGATAGAGGGGCCGGCCGGACAAATCGGGCAGGGCGGCGGCCTCATAGTTGGCGAAGCCGTAGTCCAGCAGCCTGGTGGCCGACTCAAACCGCTCGGCGCTGGAATTGGAACCCAGCACCACCGCGATCAGATTCAGGCCGTTGCGGGTGGCAGAGGCCGAGATGCAGACCCCCGCGCCCCCGGTGGTGCCGGTCTTGAGGCCGGTGATGCCGTCGTAGCGGCGGAGCAGCTTGTTGGTGTTCACCAGCATGGTCTGACCGTTCCGCAGCGAGTCGGTCCAGATGCCGCTGTAGTGGAGCACTTCGGGATACTCGGTCAGGATGGTCCGGCTCATGATGGCCACGTTCCGGGCGGTGGACAGGTGCCCCTCGGTGTCCAGGCCGCAGGCATTTTTAAAGGTGGTGTCGGTCATCCCCAGTTCGGCGGCCTTGGCGTTCATCATGGCCACAAAGGATTCCTCGCTGCCCCCCACCAGTTCGGCCACCGCCACCGCCGCATCGTTGGCGCTGGACACGCAGATGGCCCGCAGCATCTCATCCAGGGTGAACTGTTCCCCCGGTTCCAGCCAGATCTGACTGCCTCCCATGCTGGCGGCGTGGCTGCTCACCGGCACCTGGGTGTCAAAGTTGATTTTGCCGGCCCGCACCGCCTCAAAGGTCAGCAGCAGGGTCATCACCTTGGTGATGGAGGCAATGGGCACCCGCTGGTCGGCGTTTTTCTCATAGAGCACCGTGCCGGTGTCCTGATCGATGAGGATGGCCGCCCGGCAGGGCAGAGACAGAGACGCCGCCTGCACCGCAGCCGTTTCTGCGGCCGCCGGCACCGCCGCGGCGGCGGTCTCCTCCGCCCCCCGGGCCGCCGGCCCCAGGGCCAGCATCAGCAGCCACAGACAAAGCGCCGCCGCGCAACTGAGAGCCAAATTCCTACGAACCATTCTCCTGCCTCCATCTCTCCAGGCCGCGGCTGCGGCGATCTCCGGGGGATTCCGGTCCTTCCCGGAATCACTCCAGTGTGATTCTATGCAGCGGACCGCCGGTCCAGTCCGGCAGGATTTCATCTTGCGTTTTTCGCTCTCATTCGATATACTCATAAGGATACTTTGGCCCGGTTTTCCCCGCTGTCTCCGTCTTTTTCCGGCCGGGGAAAGGGCAGCTTCCCTGCCGTCCCGCCGGGCCGGCTTTGCGGGGAAGCGCAAGACAGGAAAGGATATCTCCATGCGCGTTTGTTTTTATACCCTTGGCTGCAAGGTCAATCTGAACGAGACCGAGGCCCTGGAACAGCTGTTTGAGCACAACGGCTTCACCGTGGTGCCGGACGGCGAGCCCGCCGATGTCTATATTGTGAACAGCTGCACCGTCACCAACTTCGGGGACCAGAAAAGCCGCAAATGGCTCCGCCAGGCCAAGCGGAACAACCCCGGCGCGGTCACCGTTATCACCGGCTGTTATCCCCAGGCCTTCCCCGAGGCGGCCGCCCAGCTGATGGAGGCCGACCTGGTCTGCGGCACCACCGACCGCCGGGCCATCCTGGACAACGTCATGAAACTGCTGGACGGCCACGAGCGGATTGTATCCATCCAGCCCCATGTCCGGGGGGAGGCCTTCGAGGAAATGCCGGTGGACCGGTTTGAAACCCACACCCGGGCCTTCATCAAGGTGGAGGACGGCTGCAACCGCCGCTGCGCCTACTGCATCATCCCCAAGGCCCGGGGCCCGGTCCGCAGCCGGGCCGAGGCCAGCATCCTGGCCGAGCTGGGGCAGCTGGCCGCCGCCGGCTACCGGGAAGTGGTCCTCAGCGCTATCTCTCTGCCCAGCTACGGCACCGACACCGGCACCGACCTCTATGAGCTGATCGAGCACTGTGCCCAGGTGGAGGGCATCGACCGGATTCGTCTGGGCAGCCTGGACCCCGACATGCTGACCGGGGAGGGCATCCAGCGGCTGGCCGCGGTGGACAAACTCTGCCCCCAGTTCCATCTCAGCCTCCAGAGCGGCTGCGACAGCACCCTCCGCCGGATGCGCCGGCCCTACACCGCTGCCCAGTATCTGGACATCGTCCACCGCATCCGCCAGGCCTACGCGGGCCGGCGGGTCAGCTTTACCACCGACTGCATCTGCGGTTTTCCCGGGGAAACCGAGGAAGATTTTGAGGCCAGCTGTGCCTTTTTGGAGGAAGTGGGCTTTCTGCGGGTCCACGTCTTTCCCTACTCCCGCCGGGAGGGGACCCCGGCTTTCAGTTTCCCCGATCAGATCCACGAGCGGGAAAAACAGCGCCGCAGCCGGATGATGCACCTGCGGGCCGAGGCCGTCCGGGAAAAGGTCCTGGCCGGCCTGGAAGGCACCGAGGACGAGGTCCTTCTGGAGACCCCCGTCTCGGCCACCATGTTCACCGGCTACACCCGTCTGTATGTGCCGGTGGCGGTGACGGCCCCGGGGTGCGTCTCGGGTGAAATCGTCCGGGTCCGGCTGGGCAAATACGACGGTGTGCGGGTGAATACCACCTTCCTGGGAAAGAAGCAGTGACCCACCGGGTGTATTTGTTATTTTTTTGACGCTTTTTTTGCTTCTGCCCTTTTCAAGGCGGGTAAAATGTGTTAGAATAAAACCGTATCAAGCGGCGCGGGCAGACTGGTCTGCTGCACCGGTACGCCGGCAAAACCCATGGCGCGCCTTTCGTCGCGCAAGCCAGGTTTTCAGCAAAGCAAAGGAGAGTTTTGGAATGAGCTTCAGAGGCATCAATACCACCGTCATCCAGATCCGGCGGGCGGTATTCACCGAAGTCGCCCGGATGGCCTACGCCAACGTCAAGGGCGAACAGGCCAACCACATGATGCGCGCAATCCCCTACAAGATCATCCCCGGCGAGGAGGGCAAACTGCGCAAGGACATCTTCCTCGAGCGGGCCATTGTCGAGGAGCGGGTGCGTCTGGCCATCGGCCTGCCCACCCGCCGGATGGACGAGCACAACAGCGTCGTGTCGGGGCTGGAGGACGCCAACATCGCCGACAAGTACTATGATCCCCCCCTGGTGAACGTCATCAAGTTCGCCTGCAACCGCTGCCCTGAGAAGATGGTCAAGGTCTCGGACCTGTGCCAGGGCTGCCTGGCCCACCCCTGTATGGAAGTGTGCCCCAAGGGTGCCATCACCTGGGAGTCGGGCCGTTCCACCATCGACCAGGAGAAGTGCATCAAGTGCGGCCGCTGCGTGGATGTCTGCCCCTACCACGCCATCGTCAAGACCGAGCGCCCCTGCGCTGCGGCCTGCGGCATGAACGCCATCCATTCGGATGCCCTGGGCCGCGCTGAAATCGATTATTCCCGCTGCGTCTCCTGCGGTCAGTGCCTGGTCAACTGCCCCTTCGGCGCCATCGCCGACAAGGGCCAGATCTATCAGCTGATCCAGAGCTTCAACCGCGGCGACCGGGTGTACGCCCTGGTGGCCCCCGCCTTTATCAACCAGTTCCCCGCCCTCAACACCACCGCCAAGCTCCGGTCCGCTCTGGAGCAGGTGGGCTTCTGCGAGGTGGTGGAAGTGGCCATCGGCGCCGACCTGTGCACCGTGGACGAGGCCCACGACTTCCTGGAGGAGGTCCCCGGCAAGCTGAACTTCATGGGCACTTCCTGCTGCCCCGCCTGGAGCATGATGGCCAAGACCCTCTTCCCCGACATGGCAAAGAACATCTCGATGACCATGACCCCCATGGTCTTTACCGCCCGGATGGTCAAGGCCGCCGATCCCGAGGCCCGGATGTGCTTCATCGGACCCTGCGCCGCCAAGAAGCTGGAGGCTTCCCGCCGCCATGTCCGCAGCGATGTGGATTTCGTGCTGACCTTCGAGGAGCTGGCCGGCATCATGGAGGCCTGCGGCATTGACTTTGCCACCCTGCCCGATGCAGAGGAAGACCTGCACTACGGCTCCGCCGCAGGCCGCGGCTTTGCCCAGTCGGGCGGCGTGGCCAAGGCTGTGGCCGACAAGATCCACGAGTGGTACCCCGACAAGGAAGTCAAGATTGCTTCTGCCCAGGGCCTGGCCGACTGCAAGAAGATGCTGATGATGGCCAAGGCCGGCAAGTACAACGGCTACCTGCTGGAAGGCATGGGCTGCCCGGGCGGCTGCATCGGCGGCGCCGGCACCATTGCCGATCCCACCCGCACCGCGGTCCAGCTGAACAAGTATGTGGCCGCCGCTCCCTTCAAGGACCCCGAGAACAGCGCCTTCATCACCAACATCCACCTGCTGAAGGACGACCCCAACTTTGAATAATCCTTGATTTTTCATCCAGTCTTTGCCCTCCCCGGCCCAGCGCCCGGGGAGGGCTTTTTCGGCGGTGCAGAGTCCAAAGCGCCCCGGCCCGGCGGCGCCGGCCGGCCTTCGGCCGGTTCCAAGGGCGCCCCGGCAGGCCGAATTTGACGCGCTCTTGACATTTCCTGAAAAGGGTGCTATCTTGATAGTGGGGCAGTTTGCACAGTCTTTCGGGCTGTCTGGACTGCCCCTCAGGAAAGGATGTTAGAACATGACCTGTACCCTTTGTCATAAACGGCTGTGGGCGGCTCTGCTGGCCCTGGCGGTTGTGCTGAGCTGCGGCCTGTCGGCGGCGGCTGCCAGCCCCGCCGGGAGCGTCACCGCGACATTGCCCGTCGCTGTCTCCTTCTGGGAGCAGGACACCGAAAACCCCTCGGTGGTCAACGACGGCATCGACGCCAACCGCGACGCCACCCTCATCCGCCAGTCCAACGGCACCTACACCCTCCAGCTCCCCATCCAGACCGTCTCGACGGTGGTCTTCAACGGGCATCTGATCGGCCTGACCATCGGGGATATTTCCTATGACGGCGAGGTGTCGGGCAGCCTGGAGGACGGAACCGCCGTCCTCACCATCAAGAATCTCCCCTCCTCGGTGCTGACCGGCAGCAACATCAGCCGTTCCCTGCTGGTGACCTGCGTCATCGAGATGGATGTGGATCTGCTGGGTGAGACCACCAAGACGGCCCGGATGTGCGTCACCGTCCTGTAAACGCTGCGCGCAGGCATCAAAAAGGCTGCGGGGCTCATGCCTGCCGCAGTCTTTTTTTGCCCGGAACGTCCGGGCCCCTCTTCGCTTTTGGTCAGAACCGATCCATCAGATCGTTCGCCATCCGGTCAAGGCGGCCTACAGCCTGTTCAGCGCCCTTGGCCATTTTGCGGGCGGTGCGGCGGACGCCCCGCGGGTCCTGATGGACCGCGGCCATGACTCCCATCGCCCCGACAGCTGCACCTGCGGCCATGCCCAGCAGCAGGCCGGCGGCAGATTGTACCTGATGATCTTTCATACTCAGTGCCCTCCCATTGTACAAGTTTGGATCAGCGGTGCCGTTTCGGACGGCCTGCTCTAGTATGCCCGGGCGGGCGCGGGATATGTATTTATAAAAAGGAGGCCTGTCCCTTGCCAACTGAACCCAAAAAAGTCCTCTGCATCCACGACCTGTCCGGCGCCGGCCGGTGCAGCCTGTCGGTGATTCTGCCGGTGCTGGCCGTCATGGGGCTGCAGCCCATCGCGCTGCCCACCATGATTCTGTCCACCCACACCGGCGGCCTGGGCAACCCCGCCCGTCTGGACTGTGAAACCTACGGTCATGCCGCTCTGGCCCATTACCGCGATCTGGGCCTTGCCCCCGACTGCATCTACACCGGCTACCTGGGCAGCGAATCCCTGGTGGATCTGGCCGCCGAGGCGTTCCGGCTGTGGCCCGGCGCGGTGAAAATCGTCGATCCGGTGATGGCCGACGGCGGCAAGCCCTACAGCGGCTTCACCCCCGCCGTCATCCAAAAGGTCCGCACCCTCTGTTCTTCTGCCGACCTGATCCTGCCCAACCTGACCGAGGCCAAGCTCCTGCTGGACCAGGACCCGGTCCTGTCCGACGGGTCCATCTCGGCCGAAGAAGCCCTGGAGCTGGCCAGCCAGCTGACCGGCATTGCCGGGCGGGTGGTGGTCACCGGCCTGCCGATGGGCAAGTTTGTGGGCTGCGCCGGCGCCGGCGATGAGCCCTTTGTGGTGCGGCATCTCCACATCGACCGGAGTTTTCCCGGCACCGGGGACCTGTTCGGCGCCATCGTCACCGGCTCTCTGCTGCGGGGCAACGTCCTGAGCGCTGCCGCCGACGCCGCCGCCGGCTTTGTGGCCCAGGCCATCCAGCACACCCCCCGGAACGCCGACACCCGGTTCGGCGTCTGGTTCGAGCCGCTGCTGCCCCGTCTGGCCCCCATGGTCGAGCTGTAAACTGGAGGAAGAGATGGAACACAAACCCACCCTCAACATCGTCCTGGTGGAGCCCCGCATCCCCCAAAATACCGGCAATGTAGCCCGTACCTGCGCCTGTACCGCCTGCCGGCTCCATCTGGTGGGCCCCATGGGGTTCACCATCGACGATAAAAAATTAAAGCACGCGGGTCTTGACTATTGGCCCATGCTTGATATAACATATTATCAGGGCCTCGACGATTTTTTCGCCCGGAACAAGGGCCCCTACTATTATTTTTCGACCAAGGCGCCCCGCCGCTACACCGACGTGGCTTACCCGGACGGGGCGTATCTGGTATTTGGCAGAGAAGACGCGGGCCTTCCCGAGGCTCTGCTGGCCGCCAACCAGGACTGGTGCATCCGCCTGCCCATGCGGGAGGGATGCCGCAGTCTGAATCTCTCCAACAGCGTGGCGGTGGGCGTCTACGAGGTACTGCGCCAATGGGATTTCCCTGAGCTGCTTGACCACGGCCATCTGCGTGACTACGAATGGAAATGAGGATTACTATGAACAAAATCGCGATCCTGACCGACTCCTCTTGCGACATCCCCCAGTCGCTGGCCGACAAGTACGGCATCGACATCATGAGCTTCCACATCCTGCTGGACGGCACCGATTACCTGGAGCGGGTGAGCTGCAACAATGAGGAATTCTACGGACTGATGCGCCAGGCCAAGGGCGTGCCTTCCACCGCAGCCATCACCCCCATCCAGTTCTGTGAGAAGTACTGTGAATATGTGGACGCCGGCTACACCGACGTGGTCCACGTCAGCATCAACCGCGGCGGCTCCTCCACCTATGACAACGCCGTCATAGCCCAGGGGATGCTCCGGGAAGAGCGCCCCGAGCACAAGATGCGGATTCACCTGCTGGACAGCCACACCTATTCGATGGTGTTCGGCTGGTACGTCTGCGAGCTGGCCCGCAAATTGCGCAACGGCGCCGAGCTGCGCCACGTCCTCAACGAATTTGAAGTCCAGATGGACAAGATGGAGATCATCCTGGGACCCTACAGCCTCCGCCAGATGAAGAAGAGCGGCCGCATTTCGGCTGCCGCCGCCTTTGCGGGGGAACTGCTGGGCCTGCGTCCCATCATCAGCCTGATCGACGGCAAGACCGTCGTCGAGAGCAAGGTCCGCGGCGATGACAAGGTCATCCCCGCCATGGTGGACCTGTGCAAGAAAAAGACTGCCGGCGTGGAAGATTTTGAATACATGATCGGCCACACCGGCATCAAGCAGGCCGAGGACCTGCGCCGCGCCTGCAAGAAGGCCTTCGGCCAGGAGCCTCTGTGCATGTTTGAGCTGGGCGGCGTGGTCTCGGCCAACACCGGCCCCGACACCATCGCCATTGCCTATGTGGGCAAGGCGCGCTGAATTGAGCGTGTCGAAAAACGACACGCTTTAGGGGGAACCCATTTCTGCGCGCATACGCGCGGCAGAAATTCCTTCCCCCTAATATCCCTCTGGGGACAAAATTTGCCGCAGAACCGCGCACTCGGCCTTGCGGCCTCGCACACTCTCTGCGCCAAATTTCCCTGTAGGTGTCCCAGCCGTACGCACATGTCGTCCGGCTGGGACTTTTTTGATCTTCTATCTCCCGGTCTTTGCGGCCGGGGTTTTCTCTTTGTCTTGTTTTCGGCGTTTCTCTGTGCTATACTATAGGACAGTGCGCCATCCGCACTCCTTGAAATCCAAATAAGCATCAAAGAGCAACTTAGGATTTTAGGCTCCCCGGCGTCTGCCGGGCCAAACCTCCGGGGGCTGGCGGCCCCGGAAGGTCAAAATCTTTCCGCTGGAGTATTGTATCATGAACAAGGAAACTCTCACCGTCCGCAAACTCACCCGCTGCGCCGTGGTGGCAGCCATCTATGTGGCCCTCTGCCTGGGTCTGGCTCCCTTCTCCTATGGGGCCATCCAGGTGCGTGTGGCAGAGGCCCTCTGCCTGCTGCCCATCTTTGGGCCCGAGTACATTCTGGGCGTCACCCTGGGCTGCGCCCTGGCCAACCTCCTGGGCTCCACCATGGTGGACGTGGTCTTTGGCACCCTGGCCACCTTCCTGGCCTGCCTGTGCACCTATGCGGTCCGCCGCTGGCGGATCGGCGGTCTGGCCATTCCGGCCGCCATTCCCCCGGTGCTCTGGAATGCCGTCATCGTCGGCACCGAGATTGCGGTCTTTTTCTCGGACACCCCCGCAACTCCGGCCCTCATCTTCGCCAACGCCCTGTCGGTGGGCGCCGGTGAGATCATCAGCTGCTGCGTTCTGGGCGTGCTGCTGGTCCGCCTGATTGAATCCAACCCGCGTCTGGCACAGATTTTCACCGACGAAGCCGTCCGCCAGCACGCTTAAAAGCCCGAACGGCAGGAGGCAGCTTATGAAGGACACCGAGCTTGTATTCTGGGACTGGAACGGAACCCTGATGGACGATGTCGACTACTCCTGCGCCTGCCTCAACGGTCTGCTGGCCGCCTACCACTATCCCCAGCGGTACGGGGTGGAGGAATACCGAAAGGTGTTCGGCTTTCCCATCCAGTCTTACTACCGCCGGGTGGGCTTTGATTTTGGCCGGGACCCCTTCCCGGTGCTGGCCGAAAGCTATATGGACCTCTACAACGCCGGGGTGGACGGCTGTCCCCTGACCGACGGCGCCGCCGACACCCTGGGGGCTCTGGCTGCCCGGTGTGAAGGGCAGGTGCTGCTGTCGGTGTCCCGCCGGGATTACCTGGTGGAACAGGCAAAGCGCCGGGAGGTGGACCGCCGCTTCCGGGAGATGCTGGGCCTCGATGACATCCACGGGGTCAGCAAGGTGGAGCTGGGCCGCCGCTACATGGCGTCCTGCGGGGCCGACCCGGCCCGCTGCGTCATGATCGGCGACACCGACCACGACGCCGAGACCGCCCGGGCCATGGGGGTGCGCTGCATCCTCTACACCGGCGGACACCAGACCCGTGCCCGCCTCCAGGCCACCGGCAACCCCACCATTGACCGGCTGGAGGACCTGCCCGGCCTGCTGTAAACGCTGATTTCACCGCCCTGTTTCCCCCGCAAAGGGGCCTTACAGGGCGGTTTTTGCGGTCTGTTCACAGAAATTTTACCTGAATCCGCCGCAAATGTTTGACACCCCTTCCCGCTTTGGTGTATCATAGGGGCGGTGTCACCGGGGGCCGGATGCCCCCGCACCCGTTGCTTTCCTGCGAAAGCCCGCGCCGCCTCCGGGTTTTGGATGACCCGGGCCGCGCCTTACGATACAACAACACTCCTATTTTGAGGTGAAATTATGTCCCTGGTAGAAAAACTCTTCGGCACCTTCTCGGATCGGGAGCTGAAAAAGATCAACCCCCTCACCAAGAAGGTCCTTGACCTGGAGCCCACCTATGCGGCCATGTCCGACGCCGAGCTTCAGGCCCAGACCCCGGCCCTGAAGGCACGGCTGGCGGGGGGCGAGACGCTGGACGATATCCTGCCCGACGCCTTTGCCGTCTGCCGCGAGGCCGCCTGGCGCGTGCTGGGCATGAAGCACTTCCCGGTCCAGATCACCGGCGGCATTGCCCTGCACCGGGCCAACATCGCCGAGATGCAGACCGGTGAAGGCAAGACCCTGGTGGCCACCCTGCCCGCCTATCTGAACGCCCTGTCGGGCGAAGGGGTCCATGTGGTCACCGTCAACGACTACCTGGCCAAGCGCGACAGCGAGTGGATGGGCAAGCTGTACCGGTGGCTGGGCCTGACGGTGGGTCTGATCGTCCCCGGCCTGAGCGGCGCCGCCCGCCGCAAGGCCTACAACGCCGACATCACCTACGGCACCAACAACGAATTCGGCTTTGACTACCTGCGGGACAACATGGTCACCTACAAGGCCAACATGGTCCAGCGGGGCCACGCCTACGCCATCGTGGACGAGGTGGACTCGATTTTGATCGATGAGGCCCGGACCCCTCTGATTATTTCGGGCCGGGGCGAGGATTCCTCCTCCCTCTACACCCAGGTGGACCAGTTCGTCCGCACCCTCCGCAAGAGCGTGGTGGTGGAGCTGGAAACCAAGGAGGAGGCCGACGACCAGGCCGACGGCGACTATGTGGTGGACGAAAAGCACAAGACCGCCACCCTGACCGCCAGCGGCATCAAGAAGGCCGAGGAATACTTTAAGGTAGAGAACCTGGCCGCCGCCGACAACATGACCCTGGTGCACCACATCGAGCAGGCCATCAAGGCCCACGGCGTCATGAAAAAGGACATCGACTATGTGGTCAAGGACGGCGAGGTCATCATCGTCGACGAGTTCACCGGCCGCCTGATGATCGGCCGCCGCTACAACGAGGGCCTGCACCAGGCCATCGAGGCCAAGGAAGGGGTCCACATCGCCTCCGAGAGCAAGACCCTGGCCACCATCACCTTCCAGAACTACTTCCGCATGTACAAAAAGCTGGCCGGCATGACCGGCACAGCCCGCACCGAGGCCACCGAGTTCACCGAGATCTACGGCCTGAACATCGTCACCGTCCCCACCAACAAGCCCAACATCCGCAAGGACTACCCCGACGTGGTCTACTCCACCGTGGCCGGCAAGTACCGCGCCGTCATCGACCAGGTGATGGAGTGCCACGCCAAGGGCCAGCCGGTCCTGGTGGGCACCGTCAGCGTGGAAAAGAGCGAGCTGCTGGCCAAGATGCTGCAGAAGCGGACCCGGGACTTCAACGTCCTGAACGCCAAGAACCACGAACGCGAGGCCGAGATCGTCGCGCAGGCCGGCAAGAAGGGCGCCATCACCATCGCCACCAACATGGCCGGCCGCGGCACCGACATCATGCTGGGCGGCAACGCCGAGTTCATGGCCAAGGCCCAGATGCGCAAAGAGCAGTTCTGCGAAAAGCTGCTGAACCCCGACGCCCCCCAGGACGCCCTGCCCGAGCAGGTGGAAGCCCTGCTGATCGAGGCCGACGGCCACAGCGAAACCGCCGACCCCAACATCCTGGCAGCCCGGGCCCGGTTTGACGAGCTGTACCGCCAGTACAAGGAGGAGATTGCCACCGAGGCCGAGGAGGTCCGGGCGGCAGGCGGCCTGTTCATCATCGGCACCGAGCGCCACGAGAGCCGCCGCATTGACAACCAGCTCCGCGGCCGTGCCGGCCGTCAGGGCGACCCCGGCGCCTCCCGGTTCTACCTGAGCCTGGAAGACGACCTGATGCGGCTGTTCGGCGGCGAGCGGGTCCAGAGCCTGATGAACTCCATGGGCCTGGATGAGGACACCCCCATCGAAACCAAGATGATTACCTCCACCATCGAGAGCGCCCAGAAGAAGCTGGAGGGCCGCAACTTTGAGATCCGCAAGAACGTGCTGCGGTACGACGATGTCATGAACCAGCAGCGCGAGATCATCTACGGCCAGCGCCGGAAAGTGCTGGACGGCGAGGATGTCAGCACCGACATCCACAAGATGCTGCGGGACAACATCGACAGCAGCTGCGCCCTCTTCCTGGCCGGCGAGGACAAGGACACCTGGGACTTCGCCGCTCTCCGCCGCCACTACAAGGGCTGGCTGGCCGCCGACAGCGATTTCCACTACACCGCCGAGGAGCTGGCCGACCTGACCCCCCAGAAGGTGGCCGACAACCTCTACGACCGGGGCATCAAGGTCCTGGAGGACAAGGAGACCCGGTACGGCGCCGCTCTGATGCGGGAGCTGGAGCGAATCTGCCTGCTGCGGTGCGTGGACCGCTACTGGATGGACCACATCGACAACATGGACCAGCTGCGCAAGGGCATTTCCCTGCGGAGCTACGGCCAGAAGGACCCGGTGGTGGAATACCGGATCGAGGGCTTTGACATGTTCGACCAGATGGTGGACTCCATCCGGGAGGACACCGTCAAGATGCTGCTGATGATCGAGGTCCGCCCGGTCCAGCAGGGCCAGCAGCCGGCGCAGCAGCCCGCACCGCAGGCCGCCCCCGCCCAGAAGCCCGCCGCTCCTGCGGCACCCGCTGCCCCCAAGGCGGCCCCCATTCCGGCATCCACCCCTGCCCCCGCCGACATTGCCGCCCTCCGCCAGAAGATGACCGGCCAGAGCGCCGGCGCCCGGGCTGCCGCGGCCGGCCAGGTGGCAGGCGCCGCCAACAAGCCGGTCCGGGCCGGCAAGATCGGCCGCAATGACCCCTGCCCCTGCGGCAGCGGCCTCAAGTGGAAAAAGTGCACCTGCCAGCAGTACCACCCCGACCTGTACAAACAGTCCAA
Organism: uncultured Faecalibacterium sp.; assembly: GCA_944385995.1. Lineage (GTDB taxonomy): Bacteria > Bacillota > Clostridia > Oscillospirales > Ruminococcaceae > Faecalibacterium. The sequence continues at coordinate 114,822 of CALWZL010000002.1, read as the reverse complement.
GTAAACCATCACGCAAAGAGCCCGCTTCCCCGATGGAAGCGGGCTCTTTTTGGCGTATCGGAAAAGCTCAGGCCTTGATTTCGTTCCAGACGCTCTGGCCGTCCAGGCTGGAGGCGTCCACCCCCAGATATTCACAGATGGTCTGGGCAATGGTGGAAAAACTCATCCGGGTCCCCAGGTTGACGCCGGGGCGGACCTGCTTGCCATAGACCAGCCAGGGCACATACTCCCGGGTGTGGTCGGTGGTCTTGAGATAGGAGGGGTCGCAGCCGTGGTCGGCGGTGACCATCAGGATGTCATCCTCCCGCATCCCGGGCAGGAAACCGGTCAGGAACCGGTCGAACTCGGTGGCGGCGGCGGCGTAGCCGGGGACGTTGCGGCGATGGCCGTACAGCATATCGAAGTCCACCAGGTTGACGAAGGCCAGACCCGCAAAGTCCCGGGTCTGGAGCGCCTGGGTGAAGGCAATCCCATTGGTGTTGCCGGTGGTCTTGATCTTTTCGGTGACGCCCTGGCCGTCGAAGATGTCGAAGATCTTGCCCACCGCGATGACATCCTGGCCCGCCTTGCCGATCAGGTCCAGCATGGTATCCCGGGGCGGCTTGAGGCTCAGGTCGTGGCGGTTGGTGGTGCGCTGGAAGTTGTCCGCCTTGTCCCCCACAAAGGGACGGGCAATCACCCGGCCCACCCCGTACTTGCCCTTCAGCATTTCGCGGGCAATCTCGCAGCAGCGGTACAGCTCGGGCACCGGCACCAGGGCCTCGTTGGCCGCCACCTGGAACACGCTGTCGGCGCTGGTGTAGACGATGAGGGCATTTTCCGCCATGGCCTGCTCGCCATAGTCCTTCAGCACTTCGGTGCCCGAATAGGGCTTGTTGCACAGGACCTTGTAGCCGGTTTTGGCCTCGTATTCGGCGATCAGCTCCTCGGGGAAACCGTTGGGGAAGGTAGGCAGCGGCTCGGGGCTCACCACGCCGGCAATCTCCCAGTGTCCAATGGTGGTGTCCTTGCCCATGCTCTGCTCCTGCAGCCGGGCAAAGGCGCCGATGGGAGCCGCCTCCCGCCGGCCCGCCGTCACCCCGTCGATGTTGAACAGGCCCAGCCGGCCCATGTTGGGGCAGTCAAAGGCGGGGTCTTTGGCAATGGCCCCCAGGGTGTTGGTTCCCTCGTCTCCAAAGGCAGCCGCATCCGGCTCTGCGCCAATGCCGAAGCTGTCCAGAACGATCAGAAATACACGTTTTGCCATAGTATTGTTGTCCTTTCTGCGGGGCCCTTTGCCCGGACCCCCGCTTTTCAGAGGGCGCGGCCCGCCGGCCCTGCAAGGTCCGGCAGAACGGCACCACTTTTTCTATTAGTATACCATAATTCCCCACCCCGCAAAAGGGGCAAAGTCACACTTTCACCGATCTTCCCCGCCCCCAAAAAGTGGGCCGGGACACAACATTTTTTACAAAAAACTGCTTGCTCATTTGTATCCATCCAGGTATAATAAAGGTGTATGGCTGCACTATCATACACATACGGCATACGGTATGCCAGGAGGTAAATTGCTATGCGCAAAACGAAAATTATCTGCACCCTCGGTCCGTCCACCGACAAGGAAGGCGTGCTGCGTGCGCTTGTGGAAAACGGGATGAATGTTGCCCGTTTCAACTTCTCTCACGGTTCCCATGAGGAGCACAAGGGCCGTCTGGAGGCCCTGAAGGCCATCCGGGAAGAGCTGAACCAGCCCGTGGCGGCCCTGCTGGACACCAAGGGTCCCGAGATCCGTCTGAAGGAATTCAAGAACGGTTCCGAGATTCTGGAGGAGGGCCAGACCTTCACCCTCACCACCCGCGACGTGGAAGGCACCAAGGAGATGGTCAGCATCACCTACAAGGACCTCCCCCACGACGTGGCCCCCGGCGGCACCATCATGCTGGATGACGGCCTGATTAAGCTGTCCATCCGGGAAGTCACCGACACCGACATCGTCTGCACCGTCCTGAACGCCGGCAAGATCAAGAACAAGAAGGGCGTCAACGTCCCCGGCGTCCACCTGTCCATGCCCTATATGAGCCAGCGGGACCGGGACGACATCATCTTCGGCATCGAGCAGGGCTTTGACTTCATCGCCGCTTCCTTTGTGCGGACGGCCCAGGATGTCTACGAGATCCGCAACCTGCTGAACATGTACGACTCCAAGATTCGGATCATCGCCAAGATCGAGAACCCCGAGGGCGTCGAGAACATCGACAGCATCCTGGCAGCCGCCGACGCCGTCATGGTGGCCCGCGGCGACCTGGGCGTTGAAATCGATTTCTCCGAGCTGCCCAGCATTCAGAAGTCCATCATCGACCGGTCCTACTCCTTCGGCAAGCCCATTGTCACCGCCACCCAGATGCTGGACAGCATGATTAACAACCCCCGTCCCACCCGTGCCGAGATTTCGGACGTGGCCAACGCCATCTATGACGGCACTTCCGCCATCATGCTGTCGGGCGAGACCGCTGCCGGCGCCTACCCCGTGGAGGCCCTGTGCACCATGTCCCAGATCGCCGAGCGGACCGAGGCCGACGTTCACTACCAGGTCCACCGCCTGAGCCGGATGAAGGTCAACGGCACCACCAGCGTCAGCGATGCCACTGCACATGCCGCCTGCCTCACCGCCCAGGATGTCAACGCTTCGGCCATCGTCACCGTCTCTGAGTCGGGCAACACCGCCCGCCTGCTGAGCAAGTACCGCCCCGATCAGCCCATCATCGCCTTTGTGATGCGTCCCCAGGTCCAGCGTCAGCTGTCCCTGTCCTGGGGCATCATCCCCCTGCTGATGCCTCTGGCCCACAGCACCGATGAATTGATCGAGGTTTCCACCACCCTGGCCGAGAAGTACGGCTATATCCACAACGGCGAGCTGGCTGTCGTCACCGCCGGCGTGCCGGTGGGCGTCAGCGGCACCACCAACATGGTCAAGATCCACATGGTGGGCAACTGCCTGGCTTCCGGCGTGGGCGTGGGCCGCGAGGACACCGACAACACCAGCGCCACCGGCAAGGCCTGCGTCTGCCACAGCATCGACGAGATCAAGGCCCGCTTCAAGCCCGGCATGATCCTGGTGCTGCCCTCCACCAACAACGACATGATGCCCTATATCCGGGAAGCTGCCGCCCTGGTGGTGGAAGAGCCCGGCCTGAACAGCCATGCCGCCATCTCCGCCAAGGCCCTGATGAAGCCGGCCATCATCGGCGCACAGGGTGCCACCAGCCACATCCGCGACGGTCTGGACATCGCGGTGGACTGCGCCCACGGCAACGTCCAGTCCCTGCAGGGCCAGGCCTAAGGAGGCGCGCCCATGGAACGGATTGCCAGCTTCTGCGTGGACCACACCAAACTGATGCCCGGCATGTACCTGAGCCGCCAGGACGGCGATGTCCTGACCTGGGACATTCGGATGAAGCGGCCCAACCAGGGGGACTACCTGTCCACCGGCGCCGCCCACACCCTGGAACATCTGTTTGCCACCTATGCCCGCAACAGTGCCTGGAGCCAGGGGGTCATCTATGTGGGCCCCATGGGCTGCCGGACCGGTTTCTATCTGCTGACCCGCGGCCTGACCCCCGCCGAAGCGCTGGCTTTGACGGTGGAGTCCTTCCGCTTTATGGCCAGCTTTGACGGGCCGGTTCCCGGCGCCAGCGAGGCCGAGTGCGGCAACTGGCGGGACATGGATTTGCCCGCCGCCCGCGCCGAGGCCGCCGCCATGGTGCCGGTGCTGGAAGCTCTCACCGCCGACCAGCTCCACTACCAGTCGTAAAATCACATTTCAAAACGCCTGCCGGTTGTACGCCGGCGGGCGTTTTTGGGTTGCAGGCAGCAAAAAGCCCTTGTTTTCGGAAGGAAAACAAGGGCTTTTGTGGTTGTTATGTGCGGGCGGGTTTGGGGGCGGGGCCGGTGGAGCCTCGGAGAATCAGCTGGCCATGGAGCAGCAAGCTGCTGATGGGGACCCCGTTCAACAGGCTGTCCAGGGCATAATAGCCGCTCTTGCCGATTTGCAGCCGGTCCTGCCGGATGGTGGTCAGGGGCGGCGCAGTATGGGCGCAGAAAGGCAGGTCGTCAAACCCCACGATGCTCAGCTGGCGGGGCACATCAATGCCCAGCTCGTGACAGCGGATCAGGACGGTATGGGCCAGCAGGTCGGAACTGCACAGGATGGCCGTCACCCCCAGATCCAGAAGCCGGGGCAGATGGACATCCAGACACTCGGAAAAATAATAGGAGTACCCGGCCAACTGGCTGGAACTGGGCAGCCGGCGGCGGCGCAGCTCATAGAAAAAGCTCCGGTACCGCACCTGGGTGATATGGGACCCCAGGGCCCCGCTCAGATAGCCGATTTTCCGGTGTCCCATCCCGTACAGGGCCTCCACCGCCTGGCCGATGGCCTCATTGTTGTCGATGCCCAGGGTGGCCACGGTGGGGTTCCCCTTGATGAGGTTGTCGTAGAGGACCGCCGGGGTCCGGCTGCGGGGAAATTCCTTCATCCAGGGGTCGTTGAGGCTCAGGCCCAAAAACAGGGCCCCCAGATAGCCTTCCCGCAGCATAAAGGTGTCGTAGGGCACCGACTGCTGCAGCTCCTTGGTCAGCTCCACCACCTTGACCCCATAGCCTGAGGGCTCGGCCATCTGCCGGAATCCGGTGATGATATCGGTGCCGAAGTCCTCCGGCTTGCTGCAGCTCATATTCTCTATCAGGACGCAGAGGGTCCGCACCGCGCCGCGGCGGGCCCGGGTGTATCCCAGCGCCACCGCCGTCTCCAGGATGGTCTTGCGCAGGGCATCGCTGACATCGGGGGCGCCGTTCAGCGCTTTGGACACTGTCCCCTTGGATACGCCTACTTTCTTTGCTATATCGTCCATGGTGACCATCCGGCCGGCACCTCCCTTCTATCCCATTTTGGTCTTTATTATACCTATTTTGGGTGAAAAACGCAAATATCGAAACTTTAAAAAAAGTTTCGCGTCTTTTGTGTGATATACTTGTTCTGGTCATATCACCACAAATTCGGGGGTTTCTGTTGTGGAATCTTCACAAATTATTCATGAACAGCCAAAAAAGACTTGATTCTTCGACAAAACAGGTTTATATTTATCCCAGCGCGAAACATTACGAAACTTTCGCATTTCGGTTCACACGCTCACCACACAACCACACAAGAGGAGGAATTGCCACATGCGCAAGAAATTGTCCGCAGCCCTTGCCCTTCTGTTGGCGGGGGCTACCATGATGGGACTGCTGACCGGCTGTTCCAGCCAGGAAAGCAGCGGCGCCGAACAGGTTCGCCTGATGGTCTGGAGTCCATCCGAGGACCAGTCCAAGGACAGCGGCGAATGGCTTCAGACCTGCTGCGAACGGTTCGCCGAGCTGCACCCGGAATGGGACATCACCTTTGTCTACGGCGTGGCAGATGAGGCCAGCGCTGCCGGCACCGTCTCCCAGGACCCGGATGCCAGCGCGGATGTCTTTATGTTCGCCAACGACACCCTGACCACCCTGACCGATGCCGGGGCCCTGGCCAAGTTCGGCGGCAAGTACGCCGACCAGATTCTGGCCACCAACAGCGAGACCCTGACCGACTCTCTGACCCTGGACGACTACCTCTACGGCGTCCCCTTCACCACCAACACCTGGTTCATGTACTATGACAAGAGCGTCTTTTCGGAGGAGGACGTGAAGAGTCTGGATACCATGCTGGAAAAGGGCGTGGTCAGCTTCCCCTTCACCAACTCCTGGTATCTGCCGGCCTTCTACTTCGGCAACGGCTGTACCCTGTTCGGTGACGGCACCCAGGAGGAGCTGGGCGCCGACTTCGGCGGCGAAAACGCGGTGGAAGTCACCAACTATCTGATCGACCTGTACAACAATCCCAACTTTGTGGTGGACGCCGACGGTTCCGGCATCGCCGGCCTGCGGGACGGCAGCATCAACGCCATGTTCACCGGCTCCTGGGATGCCGCCTCCATCAAGGAGATCCTGGGGGACAACATGGGCGTGGCCGCCCTGCCCACCTACACCCTGAACGGCGAGGAAAAACAGATGTACGCCTACGCCGGCAGCAAGGCCATCGGCGTCAACTCCCACAGCAAGTACATGGTGCAGGCCATCGAGCTGGCCATCTATCTGGGCTCCGCCGAGGCCCAGCAGCTCCACTATGAGCTGCGCAACGTGATCCCCTGCAATACCGAGCTGCTGGCCGACCCCGCCATCGCCAGTGACCTGGTGGTGGCCGCCCAGAACGACACCTTCGACAACACCTCGGTTCTGCAGCCCTTCGTGGCCTCCATGAGCAACTGCTGGACCCCCGTGGAGAACCTGGGCAAGGGCATCCGCAGCGGGACCGTCACCCACGAAAACGCCGCGGAACAGACCGTCGCCATGAACGACGCCATGAACAGCAACGGCATCTCGTAAGGAAAGGGAGGAACCAAGGATGAACGCGACAAGCGCATTGAAACTGCGCCGGGCCTATCAGGCCCAAAACCCCTGCACCTGCATGGGCGCTCTGAAAAACGGCGGCACTGCCACCAAGCTCTCGGCCGTCGTCATGGGCCTGGGCAACATGGTCCACGGACAGGTTCCCAAGGGCCTGCTGTTCCTAGCCGTTGAGATCGCCTATCTGGTCTTTATGTTTACCAACGGCTTCCACAACCTGGCCATGCTGGTGAGCCTGGGCAGCGTGGAGCGGCAGGAAGTCTGGAACGAGGAGCTTCAGATCTTTGAATACACCCACGGCGACCAGTCAATCCTGCTGCTCCTGTACGGCCTGGCCACCCTGATGCTGACCGGCGTGGTCTTCTGGATCTGGCGGGGCACCCTCAAGAGCGCCTACCACGCCGAGTGCATGGCCAAGGCCGGCAAGCACATCAACACCTTCACCGAGGACCTGAAGGAGCTGCTGGACTCCAACCTCTACCGCCTCCTGATGACCCCCTCCATGTTCTTCATCACGGTGCTGACCATCCTGCCCCTGGTCTTTATGATCTGCATGGCCTTCACCAACTACAGCAAGATCGGCAACCATCTGGTTCTGTTCGACTGGGTGGGCCTGGAAAACTTCCGCACCCTGTTTGATTCCAACTCGGTGCTGGGCTCCACCTTCTGGCGGGTCCTGGGCTGGACCCTGGTCTGGGCCTTCTTCGCCACCTTCACCAACTACTTCGCCGGCATGATCCTGGCCATCGTCATCAACCGCAAGGAAACCAAATACAAGGGCTTCTGGCGCTTCTGCTTTGTTCTGCCCTGCGCCGTCCCCATGTTCGTCTCCCTGCTGATTATGCGGACCATGCTTCAGCCCGAGGGCGCTGTCAACGTCCTGCTCCGGCAGCTGGGCCTGATTGCCGACGGCACCAGCCTCCCCTTCTTCACCGATCCCACCTGGGCCCGGGTCACCGTCATCCTCATCAACATCTGGGTCGGCGTCCCCTACACCCTGCTCCAGCTGACCGGCGTCCTCCAGAACATCCCCGCCGACCTCTATGAGGCCGCCACCGTGGACGGCGCCAACTCGGTCCAGACCTTCTTCCGCATCACCCTGCCCTATATGTTCTACGTCACCACCCCCTATCTGATCGCCACCTTCACCGGCAACGTCAACAACTTCAACGTCATCTATCTGCTGTCGGGCGGCGACCCCGTCACCGATCTGGCCTCCACCGCCGGCAGCACCGACCTGCTGGTCACCTGGCTGTACAAGCTGACCATCGACAAGCAGTACTACAACGTCGGCGCCGTCGTCGGCATTCTGACCTTCATCATCCTGGCCGTGGGTTCCCTGCTGACCTACCGCCGCAGCAAATCCTACCGTGAAGAAGGAGGTTTCTGAGCATGAGTACCGAAAAGAAAAAAATGCAGCGCAGCGCCAAGCGCATCAAAGCCCGCAACAACGCCATTGTCTATATCGTCCTGTCCATCCTGGCGGTGATCTGGCTGTTCCCGGTCCTGTGGGTCATCCTCACCAGCTTCCGGGCTGAGAAGGGAAGCTACGTCTCCACCTTCTTCCCCAAGTCCTTCACCCTGGACAACTACATCAAGCTGTTCACCGACACCAGCATCCTCAACTTCCCCCAGATGTTCCTGAACACCCTGTTGATTGCCATCTGTTCCTGTGTGCTGTCCTCCTTCTTCCTGCTGTCGGCCTCCTACTGCCTGTCCCGGCTGCGGTTCAAGCTGCGCAAGCCCTACATGAACATGGCCATGATTCTGGGCCTGTTCCCCGGCTTTATGTCGATGGTGGCCGTCTACTTCATCCTGAAGGCCGTGGGCCTCACCGAGGGCAACAACGTCCGCATCGCCCTGATCCTGTGCTATTCGGGCGGCGCGGCCCTGGGCTTCCAGATCACCAAGGGCTTCTTTGACACCATCCCCATGGCGCTGGACGAGGCCGCCCTGCTGGACGGCTGCACCCGCTGGCAGATCTTCACCAAGATCACCCTGCCCCTGTCCAAGCCCATCGTCATCTACACCATCCTGACTTCCTTCATCGGACCCTGGGTGGACTTCATCTTCGCCAAGGTCATCTGCCGGGCCAACGCCGACCAGTACACGGTGGCCATCGGCCTGTGGCGGATGCTGGAAAAGGAATACATCGACAACTGGTACACCAGTTTCGCGGCCGGCGCCGTCCTGATCTCGATCCCCATCGCCATCCTCTTCCTGAAACTGCAGAAATACTACGTCAACGGCATGGCCGGCGCGGTCAAGGGCTGATTTCGGTATTCTCTGAGAAGATTTTCTCCCGTGTGCGCAGCAGCCGTCAGACCATTCATCTGGCGGCGGCTGCCCTTTTTCACCGATCAAAGGAGTTTCCATGCAAATTGCAACCCAACCTGCGGCCCTTCGCCGCAAACTCTACGACTCGAAAGCCTTTGAAATGCAATTTCACACCGACGCCCCCCTGGGCGCCCTCTGGACACCCCAGTCCACCTCTTTTTTCCTCTGGGCGCCCACTGCCCGCAAGGTCACCCTTTTCCTCTATGATGACGGCACCGACGGCGAAAGTTTCCTGATGATCGACCTGGTCCGTGGGGAACGGGGCGTCTGGCAAACCGAGGTGGAGGGCAATCTGGACGGCCGCTATTACGACTACACCGTCACCGACAGTGAGGGTGTCACCCGCCATACGGCGGACCCCTGGGCCCGGGCCTGCGGCCGGGACGGCGTCCGCAGCATGGTGATTGATCTGAGCCGGACCGATCCCGCCGGCTGGGCCCAGGACGCCCCGCCGGCCCGGGGGCCCGAGGACATCATCTGGGAGGTCCACGTCAAGGACTTTTCCCACGACGTTCACAGCGGGGTGCCCGACGGGCTGCGGGGCAAATACAAAGCCCTGACCCTCACCGGCACCACCCTGGACAACGACGGGATTCATCCCACCTGTCTGGACTATCTCAAGCGGCTGGGGGTCACCCATGTCCAGCTGATGCCGGTGTTCGACTACGGTTCGGTGCCCGAAAACGACCCCGACGCCTTCAACTGGGGCTATGACCCGGTCAACTACAACATCCCCGACGGCAGCTACGCCTCCAACGCCGACGACGGCGCGGTCCGCATCCGGGAACTGAAGGAGGTGGTCCAGGCCCTTCACCGCAACGGATTCCGGGTCATCATGGATGTGGTCTACAACCACACCTATCAGCTGGATTCCTGGCTGTGGCGGACCGAGCCCTGGTATTTTTACCGCCAGAACCCCGACGGCACCCCTGCCGCCGGCTCGGGCTGCGGCAACGACCTGGCCAGCGAGCGGAGCATGTGCGGCCGGTATATTCTGGAATCGGTGCTGTACTGGGCCCGGGAATACCACATGGACGGCTTCCGGTTCGACCTGATGGGCCTGCTGGACACCGGCCTGATGGAGCGGATTCGGGCCGCCCTGGACGCGGAATACGGCCGCGGGGAAAAGCTGCTGTTCGGCGAGCCCTGGAGCGCCGGCCGCAGCCCCATGCACCGGAAGGCGGTGCCCGCCGGCAAGCGGGCCCTGCCCACCCTGGACGAAAACATCGGCGCCTTCTGCGACGCCACCCGGGACCTGGTCAAGGGCCATATCCTCCACGCCGAGCGTCCCGGCTTTGTCAACGGCGGCTCGGCCCGGCTGGCCGATCTCAGCGCCGCCATCACCGGCTGGGCCGGGGTCAAGGGGGGACGGTTTGCGGTGCGGGCCCCTTCCCAGACCATCAGTTACCTTTCCAGCCACGACGACTGGACCCTCTGGGACAAGCTGGTCATCACCATGGACCCCTCCCGCAGTTTTGACACCCCCACCCCTGCGGTCCTGCGGGCCAACCGGCTGGCGGCGGCCTTCTGTTTCGGCTGTCAGGGACACCTGTTTTTGCTGTCGGGCGAGGAGTTCGGCCGCACCAAACAGGGGCTCCAGGACAGCTTCAACGCCTCCGCCGCCCTCAATCAGCTGGACTGGTCCCGGGCCTGGTCCGATCCCTGGCGGCAGCTGATGGAATACTACCGCGGCCTGATGGCCCTGCGGAAACAGCTTCCCGCCCTCTGCGACAAGAGCGAGACAGCCCGTCAGCGGCTGCTGGCTTCCTGGCGTCCCAGCCGCCTCTGTGCGGCTTTCCTGCTGGACAACCGGGGCGGCGTCAGCCCCTGGGATCAGCTCCTGCTGTTCTACAATGTGGCCGGCAGCATCCGCCCCACCGCCCTCCCCGCCGGCCGGTGGCAGCTGCTGGCCGACGCCGACAGCAGTACCCACTGGCAGGACGACCACCCGGTCTTTCTGGACGGGATGGCCGACATGGCCCCCGACGGCGCCCTGATTCTGGGGCGGGTATCCCTGCAATAAGGAGCGTATGCGTATGGATGATCTCTTTGGCCGGCAGGACTTTGCCGGCGCCTCTGCACAACAAAACTGCTTTCTTCTGGCCAACGGCCTGGGGGGCTACTGCTCCCTGTCGACGGCCTTCTCGGCCACCCGCAACGACCACGCCCTTCTGATGGCCTGCCTGCGGGCCCCCACCGCCCGGTTTGACCTGGTCCACCGGCTGTCCGAACAGCTGTCCGCCGGCGAAAGGTCCGCCTGGCTCTCCACCCAGGACAAGGCCGGCGCACCCGGCGAGGACGGATGGCGGCATCTGATCCTGTTGGACGCCGAGGGCCCCCGCTGGGTCTACGAGACCGGCGGGATCCGGGTCACCCGCCGGGTGGCCGTCCAGTACGGTGCCAACACGGCGGCGGTCCGGTACACCATCGAGAACGGCTCGGCCCTCCCCTGCACCCTGACTGTCACCCCCTGGCTCCGGTTTGTCCCCAAGGGCGGCCGTCTGACCCGGCGCCGCCGGTTTGACTGGCAGGAGGGACGGATTTCCAGCGGCCAAATGAGCCTCTATTATCAGCTGGAAAACGGCCGGGCCGAGGCCCTGGACGCCACCCGGTTCGAGACCCTGTTCTTCCGCCAGGACGCACCCGATGGACGGACCCCCACCGGCCTGTGCGCAGCCGCCGGCCGCTTTGTCTTTGAGGCGGCCCCCGGCCAGACCCTGGAGGCGGCCATGGTCCTGGGCACCGAACCCCATCTCCCCAAGGCCGACACGGTTCTCTCGGGCCAGGCCCACCGCCGCCGGATGCAGGCCGCGGCCGCCGGGCTCCACAGCCCGCTGGGCAAAGCCCTCTCGGCGGCCGCCGACGCCTTTGTGGTGGACCGGGCTTCCACCGGCGGGAAAACCATCATCGCCGGTTACCCCTTCTTCACCGACTGGGGCCGGGATACCATGATTGCCCTGCCCGGCTGCACCCTCACCACCGGCCGCTATGAGGACGCCCGGAGCATCCTTCGGACCTTCGCCGAAAACGAGCGGGACGGCCTCCTGCCCAATCTCTTTCCCGACCAGGACGCCCCGCCCCACTACAACACGGTGGACGCCGCCCTTCTGTTCATCAATTGCCTTTGGCTCTACCGCGCCCGCACCGGGGACGACGACTTCATCCGGGAAGTCTGGCCCTGCGCCGTCCGCATCATCCAATCCTATCAGGAAGGCACTCTCCACGGCATCCACAAGGACGCCGACGGCCTCCTCTGTGCCGGCCAGGGGCTGGACCAGGTGACCTGGATGGACGTGCGGATTGGGGACATCCTTCCCACTCCCCGCCACGGCAAGCCGGTGGAAGTCAACGCCTACTGGTACAACGCTCTGCGGATCATGGCCCGGCTGGCGCCCCTGTCCGGCGCCGACGGCGCACCCTATGACGCCCTGGCCGACCAGGCCGGGGAGCGTTTCCGCCGGGCCTTCTGGATGCCGGAAGAAAACCGCCTGCGGGATGTCATCGGAGATATCCCCTCTGCCGCCGACACCCAGCTGCGCTGCAACCAGATTTGGGCGGTGTCCATGCCCTTCACCCCTCTGACCCGCTCCCAGGCCGCCGGGGTGGTGCAAAGCGTCCGCCGGGCCCTCTGGACCCCCTGCGGCCTGCGGACCCTCTCCCCCGATGACCCCGATTTCCACCCCACCTACGGCGGACCCCAGAAGGTCCGGGATCTGGCCTATCACCAGGGTACCGTCTGGCCCTTCCCCCTGGGCGGGTATTACCTGGCCGAGCTGCGGCTGGGAGATTTCAGCGTTGAGACCATCCGCCGGGTCTCCCAGGACCTGGACGCCCTCCTTCCCGCCCTGCGGGAGGGGTGCCTGGGCCAGCTGCCCGAAATTTACGACGGCGCCGTGCCGGGTCCCTCCCGCGGATGCTTTGCCCAGGCCTGGAGCGTGGGCGAACTGCTGCGGGTCTGTGAGGCTCTGGAGCGTCCTGCCGCGGCGGGACTGGACAACGGCTGGGCACAGGAGTAAACTAAGGGCGTATTTCTATCAAAACAAGGAGGCAAAGCCATCTATGAATCTGGCTGCCATCGACCATCAGGCGCGGACGCCCATGTGCTGCGCCCTGGACCCCGAAACACTCCAAATCACCCTGCGGACCGGCCGGGACATCGACACTGCGGAACTGATCTACGCCGATCCCTATGAGGGCGGCATCGCCGGCGGCGAGACCGCCTGGCAGGGCCGCCGGGCCCCCATGCGGCCCGCCTTTGCCCTGGAACACCACCAGCTGTGGACCATCACCCTTCGTCCGCCCTACCGCCGCCTCCGCTACTGCTTTGCGGTGCACCAGGGGGAAACGTGCTGGTACTACTACGAGGACGGGCTCCGTCCCTTCCTCCAGCTGGACAACCGGGTCCAGTGCTTCACCATGCCCTGGATGAATCCCGCCGACTGCATCGCGCCCCCCGAATGGGTCCGCCATACCGTCTGGTATCAGATTTTTCCCGACCGGTTCTGCCGGGGCGGCAGCGGACGGCCCGGCGCTCTGCCCTGGCGGCGGGGCCCCGTCACCAACGCCGACCGGTTCGGCGGGGACCTGGCCGGCATCACCGCCAAGCTCCCCTACCTGGCCCAGCTGGGCATCACCGGCCTCTATCTCAACCCCCTTTTCACCTCTCCCAGTATCCACAAGTACGACACCACCGACTACACCCGGATTGACCCCGATTTCGGCACCGAGGCGGACCTGATCCGTCTGGTCCGCACCGCCCACCACCACGGCATCCGGGTGATGCTGGACGCCGTCTTCAACCACTGCGGCCCCGGCTTTGCTCCCTGGCGGGATGTGGTGGAGCATGGGCCCCAGTCACCTTACTGGCACTGGTTTTTTGTCCGTCAATGGCCCTTCGTCGAGGGCGACACCCGGGACGGGCGGTATTTCTCCTTCGCCTTCCACGGCGGAATGCCCAAGCTCAACACCAACGACCCGTCGGTACAGGAATATCTCATCGGCCTGTGCGAGAGCTGGGTCCGGCGGTATGGCATCGACGCCATTCGCTTTGACGTGGGCAACGAGATTTCCCATGATTTTCTCCGCAAGCTCCGCGCCCGTCTCAAGGCCATCCAGCCCGACCTCTATCTATTGGGGGAGATCTGGCACGATTCCATGGAATGGCTGGAGGGGGACCAGTACGACGCCGTCATGGACTATCCCCTCCAGAGCGCCCTCCGGCATTTCTTTGAGGAGGATACCCTCCCCGCCGAGGCTTTCGGCTGGGAGGTGGGCCGGTGTCTGGCGTCCTGTCCGCCCCAGGTGGACGCCGCACAGTTCACCCTGCTGGACTCTCACGACACCATCCGTCTGCGGACCCGCACCGCCTCCGAGGCGGCCTGCTGGCAGCAGCTGGCAGCCCTCTTCACCCTGCCCGGCAGCCCCTGCATCTATTACGGCACCGAATTGCTGATGGAGGGCGGGCCCGACCCCGACTGCCGCCGCTGCATGATGTGGGAGGATCTGGACACCCCCGCCGGCCGGGCCAGCCACGACACTTTGCAGGCTTTGATCGCCCTCCGGCGGCAGGAGCCCGCTCTCCAGGGCTGGGAGATTTCCTTTGACCCCGGCCCCGGGCGGCTGGTCCGCTACCGCCGGGGCAGCCAGGCCGAGGCTCTGGACATCTGCCTCAACGCCGGCACCCAGCCGGCGGACCTCGGGCCGGGCGGCGACGTTCTGTTCAGCCGCGGCTGGGACAGCGGTTTTCTGGCGCCGGGCGGTATCCTGATCCGCCGGGCCTGATCCATACGAAAGAGGGTTTTGCTATGATTGACTTTTCCAAACAAGACTGGTGGAAGGAGGCCGTCATCTACCAGATCTATCCCAAGAGCTTCCAGGACTCCAACGGGGACGGCATCGGCGATCTGCCCGGCATTCTGTCCCGGCTGGACTACCTCCAAAAGCTGGGGGTGGATGCCCTGTGGCTCTGCCCGGTGTTCGCCTCGCCCCAGGCTGACAACGGCTACGATGTGGCCGACTACCAGGCCATCGACCCCATGTTCGGCAGCCTGGAAGATATGCGCGCCCTGATTCGGGAGGCGAAAGCCCGCGGCATCGGGATTCTGCTGGATCTGGTCCTCAACCACACCAGCGATCAGCACCGCTGGTTCCGGGCTGCCTGCGAGAGCCGGGACAACCCCTGCCACGACTACTACGTCTGGCGGGACGGCGAGCCGGGGGTCCTGCCCAACGAGATGCGGGCCGCCTTTGGCGGGCCTGCCTGGACCTATGTGCCGGCGGTGGGACAGTATTATTTCCACCAGTTTGCCCCCCAGCAGCCCGACCTGAACTGGTTCAACCCCGCCGTTCGGCAGGAGCTGTACCGGATGATCCGGTTCTGGATGGCGGAAGGGGTGGAGGGCTTCCGGCTGGATGTCATCGACCAGGTGGCCAAGGAGCCCGACCGCAAAATCACCGTCAACGGCCCCCATCTGATGGAGTTTCTGCGGGAGCTGAACCGGGAGACCTGGAACGGCGCCAACCTGGTGACGGTGGGCGAGGCCTGGGGCGCCGACATCCCCCGGGCCCGGCAGTACAGCGCCCCCGACGGCAGCGTGTTCAGCATGGTGTTCCAGTTTGAGCAGATGGTGCTGGACCACGGCTCTTCCAAGTGGGAACCCAAAGCCTTCTCCCTGCCCCAGCTGAAACAGAGCATTGCCCGCTGGCAGCAGGGGCTGCACGGCTGCGGCTGGAACAGCCTGTTCTGGAACAACCACGATCTGCCCCGGATCGTCAGCCGCTGGGGCGACGACGGCGCCCATCGGGTGGACTCGGCCAAGGCGCTGGCGGTGGCCCTCCATGGGCTCCAGGGCACCCCCTACATCTACCAGGGGGAGGAACTGGGGATGACCAACGTGGACTTCCCCCTGGAGGACCTGCGGGACCTGGAGAGCATCAACGCCTACCATGAGCTGATCGCCAAGGGGGAGCCGGAAGAGCTGGCCATGGCCCACATCCACCGGATGATGCGGGACAACGCCCGCACCCCCATGCAGTGGACCGCCGGGCCCAACGCCGGCTTTACCACCGGCACCCCCTGGATGAAAGTCAATCCCAACCACACCGCCATCAACGCTGAGGCCGCTCTGGCCGACCCCGACTCGGTCTTTTACACTTACCAGAAGCTGATCGCCCTGCGGAAGGAATACCCGGTCTTTGTGGAGGGAGATTTCACCCTCCTGTGCCCCGAGGACGGACAGGTCTTTGCCTACCTGCGCCGGGGGGCCGGACAGGAGCTGCTGGCCGCCGTCAACCTCAGCGGCCAGGAGGCCGCCTTTGACCTGCCCGCGGCCTTCGCCGGCTGCACTCCCCTGCTGGCCACCCAGGGCACGCCTCAGGACGGAATCCTCCGCCCCTGGGAGGCCGTCCTCTGGCTGCGCAATCTGTAAAAACTTTTCCCACAACAAAACAGCCGAAGGGCTGCGGAATGGTTCCGCCGTCCTTCGGCTGTTTGCTTTTGATTCTGTTCAGCGGGTCTGGGCCAGCAGGACTTCCGACAGCATCCCGCGGACGGCGGGGGTCAGGTCCATGGTCTGGAGCTCGCCCAGCAGGGCGGCCGCATTCATGCCGCCGTCCAGATAGCCGTAAATCTGCTCCTTGAGATTGTAGGCCATCTCGGCCTTATAGAGCAGCTGGAACATCTGTTCCTTGATGTCGTTGGGGCGGACTTCCACCGGATGGCCAAACCAGATTTCCAGCTGGTCGGCCGGGGTGACGGCGGGGGCTTTCACCGTCAGGGTATGGGTCTTTTCCTGATAGCCGGCCTCTGCTTCCACCAGCTGGCCATTGACCAGCACCTGAACCTTCTGGTCCTCCACCGCCCAGAATTCCACCCGATAGGTCCGCCGGGCCGGCACCGTCTCCCGGTTGCCCTCCACCGGGGCAATCACCAGCCGGCCCTCGCCCTGGCAATCCCAGGTCATCCGGGTGATGGCGGCGGTGGCGCCGGGGTCCTGGCTGATGCCGTCGTCCTCGTAGAGGGCAAAGCTGCCATTTGCGCCCGGGAACACCTTGACCACCATGTTGGCGGGATTGTCGATGCTGTTGCTGTAGGGCTCCAGGGCGGCCATGGGCAGGATGGCGCCCGCTTTGGCCAGCACCGGGATATCCTCGATGCCCCGCCAGAGGTTCAGCTTCCGGCCGCCGTCGTAGACCCGGCCGTTGAACAGGTCAAACCACCGGCCCTCCGGCAGCCAGGCCGCAAAGGATGCGGCCCCGGCCTTTTTGTCCATGGGCCGGGTGATGGGGCAGGCCAGCAGCTGGGTGCCGAAGTAATACTCGTTGGGCACCTCGTAGGCCTCCTGCCGCTCGGGCTCCAGGTAGTACATGGGCCGCACCAGGGGCTGACCCTCCCGGCTGGCAATCCAGTTCATGGTGTAGAGGTAGGGCACCAGCTGATGGCGCAGGCGGAGATAGCGCTTCATCACCGTCTCGGAAATCAGGTTGTAATTCCAGGGCTCCTTGCCGTTGAAGCGGCTGTTGGTGCTGTGGAGCCGCATGATGGGAGAGAACACTCCCAGCTGAACCCACCGGGTGGTCAGCTCGTCATCCTTGTAGCCCATCATGTGGCCGCCGATGTCATGGCTCCACCATCCGTAGCCCACATTGCTGGCGGTGGCGGTGAAATAGGGCTGGAAGTCCAGGGATTCCCAGGTGACGATGGTGTCCCCCGAGAAACCGATGGGATACCGGTGGCTCCCCACCCCGGCATACCGGGAGAAGGTGATCCCCCGCTTGCCATCCCGCATGCTGTCCAGGTAGTGGTAGTGGTTCAGCATCCAGAGGGGGTCCAGGCCGGGAATCCTGGTCTGGGTGCCCTGCTGCCAGTCCAGCCACCAGAAATCCACCCCGTCTTTTTCCTGGGGATGGTAGAGGCATGCAAAATAGGCCTGGAGGAACTTGGGGTCGGTGATGTCGAACTCGATGGTCTCCCCGGTCCGCCAGTCCCGGCCCATGGCCTCGGCCATGGGGCGGTAGGCCTCCTCAAAGGCCCGGACGCCGTCCGCCGGGTGGACGTTCAGGGTCACCTTGAGGTGGTGCTGATGGAGCCAGTCCATAAAGGCTGGCGGGTCGGGGAACAGCTCTTTGTTCCAGGTATAGCCGGTCCAGCCGCTGCCATACTTGGGGTCCACATCCACCAGATGCCAGTCCATGTCGATGACCGACACCGAGAAGGGAATCTGCTCCTTCTCAAACCGCTGGATCAGCTCCTTGTATTCCTGGTCCGAATAGCGGTGGTACCGGCTCCACCAGTTGCCCAGGGCAAACCGGGGCAGCAGCGGGGTCTCCCCCGTCAGGTGGTAGAAGTCCTTCAGGCACTGCTGGTAGTCATGGCCGTACCCAAAGAAGTACAGGTCCACCGTCTCCCCCTGCCGGGGTTCCACCCAGCCGTCCTCCCGGATCAGCAGGGACTTGCTGTCGTCCAGCACCGCAAACCGTCTCCGGGAGATGACGCCGTGGTCCAGCTTCACCGCGCCGTCGGCCCCGTCCAGGGTCCGGGCGGTGCCGCCCAGGTCCTCCACCGGCTCGCCGTAATGCCACACCCCATTGTGGGAATCTTTGGTGGCCTTGACGGTCAGGGACAGGCCGTTCTGGGAGAATTTCTGTTTGTCGTACAGCAGCTCCACCCGCTCGGTGACAATCTTGAGGGAATGTTCGGTGTCGTATACCGCAAAGGCCGGCACCGGGAAATCCCGGTTGATGACGCACTGGGTGGGCCGGTCCTCAAAGATTCCCGCCTCATTGTATTCCAGCCGGAACAACTGCGGCGTCAACACGCTGATCCGGTATTTGTCCCCCTGCACCACGGCTTCCCGGCGGCAGAGCGGACAGCTCTTGATCTGGTTCGCTTCCATAGGCAGCATCCTTTCTTGTCTATCATCCATCAGGCCCCCACACGGTGGTCTGCGGCCCTATTATAGCAGATTGGAAGGCTGGTTCCAAGACAAAGTTTCGTATTGTTTCGCTTTTTTCTTTGACACGGTCCGGGGTGTCTGATCCCGGGCGCAAAAAAGGCGCCCAGGCGCACCCTTGGCAGGGCGGTGCGTCTGGACGCCAACGAGAATGGCTGCTGCGAAAGGGCTTTTTAGCCCTCTTCCTTGACCATGCCCACCAGGTCGAACTTCTCGGTGGAGATCACCACGTCGTAGTTGTCATGGGCGGGCTTGGGATATTTGACCCAGATGGTCCGGTCGGACATATTGTAATACCATGCGCAGGGGGATTCGTCAAAGACCTCCCGCACGATGGTGCGGGGCACCGGCTGGCCGTCCACCGTCACCCAGTAAGCGCCCTTGGCCTTGCTGACCAGGCGGATGGTGAGGCTTTCGACGGTGTCGGCGTAGTCGCCCTCCTTGCGGAAGGAAAGGACGGTCTGCTCCCCGGCCTTGACCTGGATTTCGGTGCGGGCATAGACCCCGTTCTTATAATCCTCGGTGTGGCCGTCGTCGTCGTAGAGGACAAAGCTGGTGTCGGTCTCTGCGGCCACCAGCAGATCCAGGTGGCGCAGGGTGTCGCTGAGGATGTGTTTGACATCCTCACTGGTGGCAAACACCGCCGAACCCCGCAGGAACATGGGAATGCTGCCCAGGTCCACCGGCACTTCGATGGTCTGGCCGCCGGCATAGGGACGGAGGTTGTCGTTCATGTCGTACCAGGTGCAGCCGGCGGGCAGGTAGATGGTGCGGGTTTTTGCACCCTTTTCCACCACGTTGGCCACCAGAACACTGCTGCCGTACATGAAGGTCAGATTCTTGTCGGTGTAGCAGGCGGGGTCATCGGGGAACTCCAGGAACAGGGGCCGCATGGCCGGCATGCCGGTCTGGTTGGCCTGGTACATCAGGGAGTACAGGTAGGGCAGCATCCGGTACCGCAGGGCGTAGGCTGCCCGGATGTACGCGTTGTTCTCCTCGTACATCCAGGGCTGGGTGACGGTGTTGTCGCTGTTGGCCGAATTCAGGCAGAAGCGGGGCTGGAAGATGCCGCTCTGAATCCACCGCAGCAGCAGTTCCGCCTCGGGGGCGGGACCTGCAAAGCCGCCGATGTCACAGCCCATGTTGGCGCAGCCCGACAGGCCCATCCCCAGGATGGTGGCGATGTTGAACTTGACGGTCCGCCAGTCGGTGAGGTTGTCGCCGCCCCAGACCTGGGCATAGCGCTGAATTCCCGCAAAGCCTGCCCGGTTGATGATGTAGGGGCGCTCCCCCGGGTAGACTTCGGCCAGGGCCTCTTTGCCCACATAGGCCATCAGGTTGGAGTGGAGAATTTTCAGCTCGGCCATGGTCCCCTTCTCGCCCTCAAAATCGCACTGGGCGTTCCGGTCCTCCACGCCGTCCATCTCGCAGTTGTCGTTCCAGACCGTCTTGGCGCCCAGCTTGAGGAGGTTGTCCTCCAGCAGCTGTTTCCAGGTGTCCCGGCCGGCCTTGCCGGTGAAGTCGAAGAACCGGCCTTCGCCGCCCCACCAGCGGCCGTAATAGTCGCCGCTGCCGTCGGGCGTCTTGACAAAGACCCCATTCTTCTCAAACAGGGGCATGTAGGGGTGGTTTTTCAGGATGCCGGGCTTGAGGTTGGGAATCACGTTGATACCCATCCCGTTCATCTTTTCAAAGAAGCCCTTGGGGTCGGGGAACCGCTTGTGATTCCAGTTGAAGACATACCGCAGATTGTCTTCTTCTCCGCTGGTATAGCCCGACGCCAGCCAGAAGTTGTCGATCAGGACCCCTTCCTTCTTGTGCTTGTCGATGACCTTGTAGATCTCCTGGTCGCAGTCCTGCTCCAGCTCGGCATAGTACATGGTGGAAGCGCAGTAGCCCAGGGACTGCTTGGTGGGCAGGGCCGGGCGGCCGGTGAGCTGGGTGTAGTGGTCCAGCACCTGGCTGACGGCCGGACCGTTGAGGAAGAACAGGTCGATGTCGCCGCCGTCGGTCTGATAGTAGCAATAGCGGCTCCAGTAGCCCGAAATCTCCTGTCCCATGTCAAAGACGCTGTCGTAGGAGTTGTGGTAGAACAGGCCCAGGGCGTGGCGCTGCTGGTCGCTGATCCGGATGTAGAAGGGGATGTGCTTGTACATGGGGTCCCCAAACTCAGGGTCGTGGCCGATGGCGTCCTTGGGGGCCATCCGCATCCGGCGGCCCATCTTGTCCAGGTAGCCGGTCTTTTCGCCGAAGCCATAGAAGTGGTCGTGGGCGGCGTCGATCCGGGAATAGTGGGACAGCCGGCCCAGCTGGTCCTCCTCAAAGGCCCGCTCCCGCAGGTCCTCGTAAATCAGCTCTCCTTCGGCGGTGTAGAGCTTGAAGGACAGGGGGCACTTGTTCATCACCAGGGTCAGGGTGTGGGTGCGGAAGGTCAGGGTCTTTTCGCTCTCTTCGCAGGGAACGTCCAGCGGGGTGATGCGGACGCGCTCATCCTTGAGCATCTCATCCATCCGGTCGGGCCACGCCGTGGTCACCAGGGTGTAGGATTCCTCCTTGAAGGCGCGGTCAAAGGACACCCGCACCCGGATGATGTCGTCGGTCAGGAACACCAGCAGAATATCTGCCGCGTCGCCGTGGACCTTGTAGCCGTTCCCGGTTTTTTCCAGGGACTGGAAGTGTTTGAGAAGCATAATCGTTCTTCCTTTTTGTTTTTATTTACATGCCGATGAGGTCAAAGTCCTCAAAGGACACGGTCAGGGTCACATCCTTGCGGGGATTGGCGTACTTGACCAGGACAGCCTTCTTGGTCTGGCTGTAGTACCAGCCCTCGGCGGCAGCCTCAAACTTGCGGCGGTTGAGGAAGTGCTCCAGCTTCCGGCCGTCCAGGGTGATCCAGAAGGGGCTGCGGTCCTTGCGGACCATCTCCACCATCACCCGCTCCACAAAGTCGGTGTAGCTGCCCTCGGCGGCAAAGTCCACCTTGACCACGTCGGTGCCCGACACATGGATGCTGGTCTTGCGGCAGACGCCGTCCTTGAAGTCGTTGGTAACGCCGTCGTCGTCGTAGAGGGTGTAGGTCCGCTCTGCGCCGGGGATGATGGTCAGGTGCAGATCGGTCATGTGGTCGTTGGCCATGCTCATCAGCTGGTTGTCAGCCATGGGCACAATGGCGCCTTCCCGCAGGAACATGGGGATACTGCTCATATCCACCGGAATCTCAATGGTCTGGCCGCCCTCGTAGCAGGTGAAGTGGTTGTTCCAGTCGTACCACTTGCAGCCGGCGGGCAGGTAAACCTTCCAGGTCTTGGCGCCGGGCTCCAGCACGTTGGCCACCAGGATATCCCGGCCGAACATAAACAGGAAACTCTCGTCATAGACTTTGGGGTCGTCCTGGAACTCGTAGACCAGGGGCCGCATGATGGGGGCGCCGGTCTGGTTGGCCTCGTACTCAGCCGAGTACAGGTAGGGGGTGAACCGGTAGCGCAGCAGGATGGCATCCCGGATCAGGCCGGCGGAATTGCGGTACATCCAGGGCTCGGTGACGGTGTTGTCGTTGCTGGCCGAATGGATGGAGAACCGGGCCTGGAAGATGCCATTCTGGACCCAGCGGACAAACAGCTCCTCTTCGGGGGCGGGGCCGTGGAAGCCGCCGATGTCGGCGCCCTCGTTGGGCTGGCCGGACAGGCCCATGCCGGTGATGATGGGGATGTTGTAGCGGAGAGTTTTCCAGCTGGTGAAGTTGTCGCCGCACCAGGTCTGGGCGTACTTCTGGATGCCGGAGGAACCGCTGCGGCAGACAATGTAGGGGCGGGCCTTGGGGTTGTGCTCCACCACGGCCTCGGCGCCCAGCTTGCACATCAGGGTGCTCATCAGGGGCTTCAGCTGGCCGATGGTGCCGCCCTTGCCGTCAAAGCAGCAGCGGCTGTCCTTGTCCAGCAGGCTGTCATACTCACAGTTGTCATCCCAGACCGAATCGGTGCCCACGTCGATGATGTTGGCGGTCAGGTACTCCTTCCAGGCTTTCCGGCCCGCGGGGCTGGTGTAGTCCCAGAATGCGCCGTCGCCGCCCCACCATTTGCCCACGGCATAGGTGTCCTCCTGGGAGTCCTTGACAAAGACGCCCTTGCTGGCGAACTCGTCGAACCAGGGGTGGCACAGCAGGATGCCGGGCTTGACGTTGGGGACGTTCTGGGCCCCCTTCTCGTTCATGGCTGCAAAGTAGGCCCGGGGGTCCTTGAAGCGGTCATGGTTCCAGACGAAAACGCAGCGTTTATTGTTGTAGCTGGTATACCCGGAGGACAGGTGGAAGCCGTCGATGGGGAAGCCTTCCTCCTTGATGGTGTCGATGAAGTCCAGCACGGCGTCGTCGCTGTCCTTCTCCAGCTCGGGGTAGTACATGGAAGAACCCTGATAGCCCAGCGCCCGCTTGGGCAGCAGGGCCGGACGGCCGGTCAGGAGGGTGTAGTTGTCCACCACTTTGGCAATGCTGCCGCCGGCCAGCAGGAACAGGTCGATGTCGCCGCCGTCGGCCTGCCAGTAGGTGTAGCGGGACCAGTAGTTGCTCTTCTCGCAGCCCATGTTGAACACCGACTCGTAGAAGTTGTGGTAGAACAGGCCCACCGCCTTCCGGGTGGCGCGGGACAGATGGATGTAGAAGGGAATGTGCTTGTACAGGGTGTCCATCTTCTCGGCGTCATAGCCCATGGCGTCGGTGGCCCGCTCCCGCAGGAAGGTCTTGTTCTTGTTCAGCAGGCCGGCCTTTTCGCCGAAGCCGTAGAAACAGTCGTCCTCTGCCATCGAGCTGTAGTGGGTCACCCGGCGGTTGGAATCCAGGGTGTAGGGGGTGCCGGCCAAATCGCTGTAGAGGAGATCGCCGTCCTTGTCGTAGAGCTTGAAGCAGAGGGGCGAACGGGTCACTTCCAGCCGGACGGCTGCCGTCTGGAAGGTGTAGCCCTCCCCTGTCTCGGTAACCTGGGGCTGGACCGGGTTCAGACGGGTCCGCTCCTCGGGGAACAGGCTGTCCAGACGGTCCTCCCAGGCGGTGGTGGACAGGACATAGGATTCTTCATCCAGCTTCCGGTCAAAGGCCACCCGGACCCGGACGATCTCGTCGGTGACAAAACAGACCTTGATGTCTGCGCAGTTGGTGTGGAACAGGAAGGCGCCGTCCAGGCGCTCCATGGCCTGAATTTCCTTGCAAAGATACATCGCGTTTCTCCTTTCGGAACGGGGTGAATTGGTCAGGTATCAACTGCCTGTGTCGGCATAGAAAAGAGCCCCCGACCATTTGACGGGCAGACAGTCAGGGGCTCTCAGCGGTAACCAGCGGCTCATGCCGCAAGAGGAAAAAGCAGAGGATTTAGACCCACCAGAAGGTATCCACCAGGCCGCACAGATAGGGCACGATCATGGTGATGGCGGGGATGAAGGTGATGAACAGCAGGGCCACCACCATGCCCACAAACAGCGGGATGATGTACTTGGTGACGCCCTCGATCTTGACCTTGGCGACGCCGCAGCCCACGAACAGGCAGGAGCCGACCGGCGGGGTGACCGAGCCGATGCCCAGGTTGGTGATGAGCATCAGGCCGAAGTGGACCGGGCTCATGCCGATGCTGGTGGCGATGGGCAGGAAGATGGGGGTGAAGATCAGGACGGCGGGGGTCAGATCCAGGAAGCAGCCCATAATCAGCAGGAAGATGTTCATGATGAGCAGGATGACGTAGCGGTTGCTGGAAATGCTCATCAGGCCCTCGCTGATGGCGGCGGGGATGCCCGAGTAGGACATGACGTAGGACATGATGGAAGAGGCGGCGATCAGGAACAGGATGGTGGCCGAGCTCTTCATGGTGTCAGCCAGCATGTCATAGAAGGTCTTGAAGGTGATTTCACGGTAGACCACAGCCAGCAGCAGGCAGTACAGGCACATGACCACGCCGGCCTCGGTGGCGGTGAAGAAGCCGCCCAGGATGCCGCCCATGACGATGATGACGGCCAGCAGAGAGGGAACGGCGTCGATCCAGATCTTGAGGGCGGGGTCCTCCTCCTTGACGGTGGAAGCCTTGTAGCCCTTCTTGACGGCCAGATAGATGGTGATGGCTGCGACGCAGACACCCAGCAGGATGCCGGTCAGGTAGCCGCCCATGAACAGGGCTGCCACCGAGACGCCGCCGGCGGTGATGGAGTAAAGGATCAGCGGACCGGACGGGGGGATCAGGATGCCGGTGGGCGCCGAGCAGATGTTGACGGCGGCGGAGTAGTTGGGATCATAGCCTTCCTCGGCTTCCAGGGGGCTCAGGATGGAGCCCATGGCGGAGGTGGCGGCCACCGAAGAGCCGGAGACCGCGCCGAAGAACATGTTGGCCAGAACGTTGGTGGCGGCCAGGTAGCCGGGGATCTTGCCCACCAGCAGACGGGCCAGACGGATCAGGCGGCGGGCGATGCCGCCCTTGTTCATGATGTTGCCGCCCAGGGTGAAGAAGGGCAGGGCCAGCAGGGAGAAGGAGTCCAGGCCCGAGAAGCAGCGCTGTGCTGCGATGAGGGCGAAGATGTCAGCGGGCATGCTGAACAGAGCGGTGATGACCGAAGCAATGCCGATGCCGGCCGAGATGGGGACGCCCGCCAGCAGCATGACGAAGAAGGAGCCGAAAAGGCTCAGGGTTGCCTGTACGACCATCAGTGGTTGCCTCCTTTCTTCTCAGACAGAAGCTGTGCGTACTTGAGAACGCGGGCCAGAACGATGAACACACCCGAGATGGGCAGAATCGAATACAGGAAGGTGAAGGGCAGGTGCATGACCGACGAAATGTTCAGCGCGTTCATGGACAGCTTGAGGCCGCCGTAGATAAAGACATAGCAGACAAAGAAGAGGGTGGCCGCCTCGATGAAGATATTCAGGACGACGGCGGCGGCGCCCTTGACCCGGCCCTTAATCAGGTCCAGGGACAGGTGCTCGTCACGGTAGAAGCAGTAGGCCGAGCCGATCAGGGAAGCCCAGATCAGGACATAGCGGAGGAACTCATCGGTAAAGGTAGAGGGATCGCCCAGCACCATACGGCTGAAAATCTGCCAGGTGCCGCCCGCAAGCAGGGCGAACATGGACAGGGCCAGCAGGAAACGCATGACAGTGTCCAGGATCTTTTCAAATTTTTTCACAGTCTCATCTCCTCATTTGTAGGCGCAGGCAGGACCCGCGCCGGACGCAGATGCACGGGGCCGGATCACACGGCTGCCTGCTGAATCCGCTCGACATAGGCGTACACATCGGGCGAATTGGCCTCCAGGTCGGTATAAATGGACTGGCATGCCTCCTGGAAGGCGGGAAGATCCACGTCGTAAATCAGCTCGACGCCCTTTTCCTGGGCGGCGGCCAGAACCTCATCCTCAAACTCTTTCCAGGCCGTCTTGTAGTCCTCGGTCATGCTCCGGGCACAGGAGGTCATGATCTCCCGCTGATGGTCGGACATGGCGTTCCAGGTCTCGGTGGACATCAGCAGAATGTCGGGGATGCGGGTGTGCTCGTCAAAGCAATAGTACTTGGTGACATCGGCATGGTCCCGGAGGGCGGTGACGTTGTTTTCCGCGCCGTCGATGACGCCCTGCTGCATGGCGGTGTAGATTTCCGAGTAGCTGGTGACGGTGGCAGAGCCGCCCAGAGCCGTCATCATGTTGATGGCCATCTGGGAATCCATGGTGCGGATCATCAGGCCCTTCAGGTCGGCCGGCTCATGGATGGCCTTGTTGGCGGTGTAGAAGGAACGGGCGCCCGAATCCATCCAGGTCAGACCCATAAAGCCCTTGTCCTCGGTCAGCTTGTACAGGTCCTGGGCGATCTCGCCGTCCATGACGTTGTAGTAGTGCTGCTGGTCGTTGAAGACATAGGGCACCGACAGGACGTTCCACTCGTCCTGGAAGTTGCCCAGGGTGGACGCCGAGACCTTGGCCATATCCAGGGCGCCGGCCCGGATCTGGGTGATGTTGTCCACCTCGCTGCCCAGGGTGGCGTTGGGGAAGATCTCGATGTTGATGGTGCCGTCCGACTGCGCACGAACATCCTCCGCAAAGGCGCTCAGTGCAATGTGGACCGCGTGGTCCTCGGCCAGACCGTGGGACAGGGTCAGGTTAAAGGTCCGTTCTTCGCCGTTGGCCTGTGCGGCCTGCTCACCGCTGCAGCCGGCCAGAACGCCTGCCGCAGCCACAGCGCCCAGCGCTGTCAGAAAGTTACGGCGGGAAATCAGCTTTTTCATTGGGATACAGTACCTCCTTTTTCCTTGCGGCCCTCCTCAAAAAGGCGCCGCACTCCTTGCTCTTCCTTCTTCTCCTTGGGTTGATGTTCCTCCTTTCCTCCTGTGGTGTCTATCCAAAGCAGCCCGGGACCAGGGCGTGCAGCCGCTGCGTCCCTCCAGGCGCAATGTTACCGTTTGGATTTCTTTTTGCTCCTGCCGGGTTTGGCCTTCTTCCCTGCCTTCCGGTTGTCCCAGATGCGGAGCAGGTCCCGCAGGTTGAAGGTCAGCAGCGAGAAGGGCGCCTCCCACTGTTTGCCGGTCCGCTCGCTGACCAGCTTCATCACGTCCTCGGCGGTGCCCGGCTGGATTTTTGCCCGGTCCACCATCACCACCGATTCCGGCCCGAAAAACAAATACAGGTACTGCCGGTCCTGGACGATCCGGTCCAGCTTTTCATACCGCAGTTTTTTCTGGATGCCGCCCTCTTCCAGCTCCATATGGCCGGCGCAGAAGGTGCAGACCGACGAGGGCAGCACCCCGCCCCGGGCCTCAATGACTCCCTCGGCCCGGACAATGGCCGGAAAATCCCGGCCCACAAACAGCAGGCATCCCGCCAGCACCAGCAATCCCTGGACCAGGGTGGGCACCGGCGCAAACAGTCCGGCCGCCACCAGCACCACCCCGGCCGCCGCGGTCAGAACCACCCGGCCGGTCCGGTAGATATTGTACTGGGCTTCAAACAGCCCCTGGATCGTGTCCTCGGTGTGGTCGATCCGGCCCTGGTATGAAACAGCCATCGGATTGCCTCCTCCTCGCCCCACTGCCCGGGAAGTGCATCATTTTTTGCGTTCACGCCATTTCCGGGCCATGTGAGAGTTGTACAATAATATTCTCCATATTTTGGATAATATGTTTAATTTTCGCTTTATCGTTATTATAGTAACAAATTTCCCGGGGAAAATCGTCTGATTATGTGATGAAATGTTCGCAATATGTGACACATTGTGGTATACTGGTGTCAATCATCCCAATCCACAGGAGGGTCTTTTATGCGGCCGTTCGTCACGCCCTATCCAGACCAGAACATCACCCCGGAGGAGGCCAACCGGCGCCTGCCTCTGGACAAAGTGGTGGTGGGCTGGTATTCCAACCGCCGGGTCCACCAGTCGGTGACCCACTTCCACCCCTATCACGAATACATCTATATGGTCAGCGGCAAGGCCCGGTATTATGTAGACGGCAGCCAGTACGAGCTGAACCCCGGCGAACTGATGCTGATTCCGCCGGGGGTGGTCCACACCGGCTATTATGACACCTATGACCGCCTCATCATCCAGATCGACGACGCCTTTTGGCGGCAGACCCTCCTGGTCAGCGGGCTGCTGAACAGCGGCTGTACCATCCCCGACCGGCTGTTGATTTTCCACGAGGATGCCGGCTACAAGTGGGGAGTCCGGGCCCTCATCGAGCGGGCGGCCGCCTCGGTGACCATTCCCAGCGACACCGACCGGGAACTGATGTACCGCTTTCTTTTGGGGGAGCTGGCGCTGACCATCCGGCAGATCATCCGGGAGGACGGCCTGGGCAAGCCCACTTCCACCAACACCCTGGTGGCCTCGGTGACCAACTACATCCAGGAACACTACCGGGACCCCGACCTCAACGTCACCAAGCTGGCCCAATACGCCTACGTCAGCCGGGAACACCTGTCCCGAATCTTCAAGGAATACACCATGCAGAGCATCCACGACTATCTCACCGAGCTGCGGATGCAGCATTGCCGGCAGGCCATCGCCGACGGC
Organism: uncultured Faecalibacterium sp.; assembly: GCA_944385995.1. Taxonomy (GTDB): domain Bacteria; phylum Bacillota; class Clostridia; order Oscillospirales; family Ruminococcaceae; genus Faecalibacterium. The sequence continues at coordinate 86,046 of CALWZL010000002.1, read as the reverse complement.
AAGCGGATTCTCACCGCCTGCACCGAGAGCGGCTTTTCGGATTACAGCAGCTTCCTCAAGACCTTCCACAAGATGTACGGCATTACTCCCATGGAATACCGGTCCCAGTTCCGGGCCGCCATCCGGCGGTAACAGCCAAAAAGCCCGCGGCTTTCCTGTTCGGAAAAACCGCGGGCTTTTGCTTGTTTGGACGGGGAATCAGTGGATTTCGTACCACTTGATTTCGTTGGCCTCCAGGTGGAGGTCGAACGACTGGCCGCCGGTGGTATAGACGGTGGTGTCCTGGGGCTCATAGGTGTTGTTGACCACGCAATATTTGTGGTTGGCCACATAGGCGTGGACCTCCACATTGCAGTTGGAGCTGAACCAGGTGTGGAGCTCTTCCTCGCTGTGGGCGCTCCAGAGGATGGCGCGGTAGAGGGCGCGGCTGTTGACAAAGCTGTAGGGCAGGCCGCTGATGTAGACGGCGCGGCCCTGGCCGAAGTCGTGGGCGGCCATCTGGACTTCCTTGTCCCGCTGGATCAGGACCTGGGTCCCCTCCAGGGCGTAAATGCTCTTTTTGCCCTCGCCGAAATCCATCTCGTGGTCGGGGCAGTCGGCCAGGATGAAGTGGTCCCGGTGCTCCTCCCAGTTGTACTTGTCATAGTTGAGGGTGAAGCCGGTCTCCTTCTCGACGCCCAGGACGCCGGCCAGCTGGAGGAACCGGCCCTGGTACTGGTGGCCGGAGGGCTCGCCCACGCCGATCAGACCGCCGCCGTTCCAGACAAACTGTTTGACTGCGGCGGCAATGCCGGCATCCTCCCACCAGCGGCCGCCGGTGTGGGCGGTGTCGGCGTCGCCCACATTGATGAGGACATCGATGCCTTCCAGCAGATGGGGGTCGGCCTTGATGTCATCGAAGCTGATGAACTGGACATCGAAGGGGGCGCCGCTCAGGGCCTCGATGACGCCGGCGTAACTGTAGTTCTGCTTGTAGTAGAGGGCGTGGTGGACCATGTGGCAGCCCCAGGCCCGCATCTTGCCCCAGCAGTTCAGCACCGCCACCCGCTTGACGCAATAGGGGGTGGTGCCCTTGATGTTGTCGTACAGTTCCCGGAACTCCTCACAGACGCTCTGGACATAGTCGATGAATTCGGGGAACTGGAGGGCCAGCTTCAGGTAGCCGCCGTAGCCAATCCGGTCAATTGGCTTGCGGAGGATGGCCCGCCGGGCGGTGACCCAGTTTTCCTTGGCCTCCCGCACCGGGTCCCCGCCCTCGTGGAAGGTGTCGGGGAAGAAATAGGGCAGGAACCGGCCCTCGGTGTACTTGACGCCCTCGATGTCCGAGATCAGCCGCAGGGTGGAGCCGTTGCCCACGCTGCCCACCACGGCGTCCAGGCCGATGGTCTTGAACTCGGGCATAAAGGGCTCGGTGCCGATCCAGTGGTCCCCCAGGAACATCATGGCCTCACAGCCGCACTCGTGGGTGATGTCCACCATCTCCTTGGCCAGCTTGGCCACTTCCCGGCGCTGGAAGGCCTGGAAGTCCCGGTACTCCTTGCTGGGAACCCGGTACTGGTTGTTGTAGTAGCCCTGGTCGATGATGTACTCGGGGCGGAACTTGTAGCCCACTTCCCGCTCGAACTGCTCCAGAATGTAGGGGCTGACCGAGGCGGAGTAGCCGTACCAGTCCACATACTTCTCCCGCTTCAGCTCGTCGAAGATGAGGGTGAACTGATGGAAGAAGGTGGTGTACCGGATGACGTTGACGTAGGGGTGCTCCTGGATGAACTTGCGCAGCCGCTCCATCGAATACTTGTGGGTCTTGGGCTGGCGGACATCGAAGGTGATCTGGTGTTCAAAGTTGGTCCAGCCGTTGGTGGTGGCGTTGTACATGTGGACGGGGTCCCAGATCAGATAGGCCAAAAAGCTGACGGTGTACTCGTGGAAGGGCACCGCCTGGACCGTCACGCAGCCGTCGGCATAGCTCCACTGGCTGGGGGGCACCGGCTGGCCGGTGGTCCGGTCCATCACTTCCCACCAGCGGGTGATGTCGTCCCGAGTGTTTACCTCCATCAGCTCGGGGCTGATCCCCTTCATCAGGGGGATGGTGACGGTGTCGCCGGGAGCGGTGTAAAAGCCGGTCATAATGTAGCACTGCTGGATCTCGTCGGGGTTGGCTTTGGCCCAGGCGTTGTCCTTGCGGGTGGTGTAGTAGGTGGAGTAGATCTTGGCGTCGGCGTCCCGCAGCTGCTGGGGGAAGTCGGTGCCGTCGCAGTCACGGATGGCGTCTGCTCCCCACTTGTCCAGGATTTCCAGGGTTTCGGGCACTACATCCAGATCGGTGGGGATGGTTACGCGGCCTTTCTTGTGGGTGTCGTTCATGGTTTGCTCCTTTTTCCTTTTCCGTATTTCCCGTGGGGATCACCGGTCCTGGAAGGGCCGGTTGTAGATTGCCAGGACCACCAGAAGCAGCGCGACGCCCAGCACCATCACGCCCAGGCCCGCCAGCTGCCCTGTCATCTGCCAGCCTTTCACCACCAGCACCATTGCCAGGACAAACAGCACCGCCATCAGGACGATGCGCAGGACGGGATGTTCTTTCCAAAATTCCATGATGTCTCCTCCTTTAGCCCTTCAGGCCGCCCACCGTCATGCCCTGGGTCAGCTGCTTCTGCACACAGATATAGAGGATCAGGGTGGGCAGCATCACCAGCACCAGACCGGCGTACATGGTGCCGTACTGGGCCGCGCTCTGCTGGGCCTGCATCAGGTTCAGCAGGCCCACCGGCAGGGTCCGGGGCGCGCTGGTGGAACTCATCAGGGTCATCGAGATGATGTACTCGTTCCAGAACGAGAGGAAGTTGAACAGGATGATGGTGATGATGGAGGGCTTGGCCATGGGGAAGATGATCTTGACCATGGCGGCAAAGTACCCCGCGCCGTCGATGTAGGCGGCCTCCTCAAAGTCGTGGGGCAGGGTGGCGAAATAGCCCGACAGCAGATAGATGGTGAAGGGCAGAGCGGTGGAGGCATACACCACCGCCAGCACCACCAGGTTGTTCAGAAGGAAGCCGGAGCCCAGCACGTTTTTCAGCCAGGTGTCGCCGTCCCGCAGCATCAGGAAGATGGGGACCACGATGTAGTTGACGTTGATGAACAGGCCCGCCATGAACAGGGTGTTCAGCAGCTTGCCGCCCCGGAACTTAAACCGGGACAGGCAGTAGGCCGCCGGCAGGGCGATCACCAGCAAAAGCACCAGGGCCAGGGCGGTGACCATCACCGAGTTGAGCATGTACTGGCCCATCTTGGCGCCGTTCCAGGCGTCCACAAAGTTCTGCCAGTAGAACCCGGCGGGCAGGGCCCAGGGGTTGCCGTAAAATTCCGAATTCTGCTTGATGGAGGCCATAAAGACCCAGGCCACCGGCACGATGATGGTCACGGCCAGCAGGATCAGGACAAAGTAGATGAAGAATTTGTACAGTCCCTCCGCCGAGCGGGGGGCTTTTTGTTCCTGTGTGTGTTCCATACTGGTTCCTCTCCTTAAAATTCCAGGGGCTCACGGCTGGTGGCCTTGTTGACGCAGGCGGACAGCGCAAACGAAAACAGGAAGATCACCACGCCGATGGCCATGCTGTAGCCGTACAGGCCGGCGTTTTTCTGGCTGTACATGTAGTTCAGGGCCACATCCGACGCGCCGTTGGGGCCGCCGCTGGTCATGGCGGTGACAAACAGGAAGGCCATGTTGATGGTGGAAATGATGAAGAAGGTCAGGGTGGTGCGGATGTTGGTCCAGATCAGGGGGATGGTGATCTGGAAGAACTGGGTCAGCCGGCCGGCGCCGTCCAGGTTGGCGCTCTCATACAGGCTGGCCGGCACCGAGGACATGGAGGCCATGTACATGACCATGTAGTAGCCCACCGCCTGCCAGACCATGGCGATGATGAGAGAGGGAATCACCAGACTCTCGCCCTTCCAGAGGATGGGGTTGGTCATGTCCCGGAACAGGCCGATGATGCTGTTGAGCATGCCGTTTTCGGGCTTGTAGATGGCCGAGAAGATACCCGAGATGACGACCACCGACAGGATATTGGGGATGTAGAACACCACCCGGAAGAAGTTCTGGCCCTTGATTTTTTCCCGGGTCAGGATGGCGGCAAAGACCAGGGCAAAGGCGAAGGTGATGATGGTGACCACCACCACCAGCAGAATCATATTCTGCATGGAACGGATGAACTGGGTATCGTGGATCAGCTGCTGGAAGTTTTTCAGCCCCACGAAGGTCTCATTGGGAGAGTAAGCCCCGCGCTCATACAGCGACATCCGAAACACGTTCAGGGTGGGCAGGATCATGAAGATAAAGAAGAGGATCGTCGCCGGGGCGACGCACAGCACCAGAAAGCGGCTGCGGCGCTTGTTGGACTTCATAAAGGAAACCGCTCCTTTCAAATCAAAAGCGGAGGCGGTTTAACCGCCCCCGCTGGGCAGGGCTTACTGGAATGAAACCAATCACTCAATCAGGTTGGCCCGCATCTGGTCGCTGGCCGACTTGATGCCGTCGATCCAATCCTGCTCGGTGATGGTGCCCGAGACCAGGGAGTTGACGGGATCAAAGAAGACGGTGCGGACCTCGATGCCGGGAATGGCAGTGAAGGAAGCAAAGTTGCCCATGGCTGCCTTGGCGCCGTTGTCGTAGATGGAGTAGAACAGCTTGTTGTCGCCCTCCAGGGTGTCGGCGATGCCCAGGACGGGCTGGATGGCGCCCGACTCAGCGAACAGCTCGCAGGCCACATCGCTGTACAGGAAGGCCACAAACTGCTTGGCGGCGTCGATGTGCTCAGCGCCGGCGGGAATCCAGGCCTGCTCAAACCAGGTGTAGCTGTAGCGGTCGCCGCCCTCGGAGACAGCGGGCAGGGCGGTCATGCCCCACTCGAAGCCCTCGGCGCGAGGTGCCTCGGCCATCTCGCCCACAATCCAGGTGCCGTTGGGCATGAACAGGGCCTTGTTGTCCAGCACCAGCTGCTGGTTCTGGGTGAAATCCTGGTCGTTGGCCTGGGCGGGGGTGATGGGGTTGGTGTAGGTGGCCAGCTTGGTGACGATGTCGAAGCAGGTCTGTGCCTCGGGGGTATCCCAGATGCCTTCCTCGTAGTGGGTGGCCTTGTCGAAGAACTCGGGGCCGCCGGCTGCGTACATCAGGGCATAGAAGAAGGCGTCAAAGTAGCCGGTGGTGGGATAAGTAAACAGGTAGGTGCCGGCGGCCAGGGCTGCGTCGCCCAAGGTCCACATCTCGTCCCAGGTCTGGGGCACTTCCCAGCCGTTCTCTGCCAGGAAGCCGGCATTGTAGAACAGGCCGCAGGGGCTGTAGAACATGGGGGCCAGGTAGGTCTTGCCGTCGCCATAGGGGTTGGTGAGGCTGGTGTCGGTGAAGCCGCCGGCGATCTTGTCGCTGACCTTGGCGGTCTCGCCGGGAACGGTCATGCTCAGCACGTCGGTGATGTCGGCGATCAGGTTGCCCTTGATGAACTGCTCGGTCAGGGCGGCCTCGCGGCCGGTGGCCAGGTGGATCACGTCGGGGTAGTCGCCGCCCTGCATCGAGGGTCCGATGACATCCTCCAGGTTCTTGTCGGTGGTCAGCTCGACAGCGATGCCGGTCTGCTCGGTGAAGGCGTCGGCCACCTTCTGCCACATCTCGGAGCCGTAGGCGGTCTCAATGGCGGCCACCTTGATGCTCTCGGTGGAGGCAGCTGCACCGGAGGAAGCGGCGCCGGATGCTGCGGTGGAGCTGGAAGTGCTGCCGCCGCAGGCGGCCAGGCCCAGGGCAGCTGCACCAGCGCCCACGATCTTGATAAAGTTGCGACGAGAAATGCGTTTCATAAGTCAATCCTCCAACATGGAATCTCCTGTCCGTTGCAGGGCGGGCGGCTGCACAGGTCCGGCCGGACGCCCTTTCTCTGAACCCAATATAGATGATTTTGCCTTTGTCCACAAGCGCTTTCTTGCCGCGTTTTTTAGATATCTTGCTTTTAGTAAAAACTCCGCAGTCAATCTGCTGCGCATTTTCAAACAACTTTGTACATATTGCTTATTATAAGCAAATATTTACAAAAAAATGACAGTCCAAGGGAAATCCTCTGCACACACCGCCCGAAATTGGCCCTTGCAAAATCCCGCAGGATTCTCTATAATAAAACCAAATTCCGGGACGCCCTCCCCGGGGCCGCCGGTTCTGTATTTCAAAATCTTGTTCTAACTTTTATATATATTGCGCATCGTTTTAGCAGGTCTCCCAAGGAGGTTTTCGATGAGTACCGACCGCTTCGACATCAGCCACGCCCCCGCGCCGCGGGAGGCATTCCGGCTGCTGTACATCAGCAAGAGCCGTTTCGGCGGCGACTGGAACAGCACGGCCCACACCCACTCCTGTACCGAACTGTTCTACTGCCTGAGCGGCGAGGGACAGTTCTACATCAGCGGCCAGCTCTACCCGGTCCACCCCGACGACCTGGTGATCGTCAATCCCCAGGTGGAACACACCGAGCTGAGTCTCAACGCCTCCCCCCTGGAATATGTGGTGCTGGGGATTTCGGGCATCGAGGTGCTGTTTGGCAAGGCCGATTCCCCTTACGCCATCCTGAACTGCAAGGAACAGCGGGACCGGCTGTGCACCCTGCTCCACATGCTGCTGGCCGAGGCCGACCACAGTCTGGACGGCTATGAGACGGTCTGTCAGGACCTTCTGGAAGTGCTGTTGATCTGGCTGGTCCGCAGCAGCACCCTTTCTCTCCAGCTCCAGAAATCCGCCGCCCGGACCGACAACCGGGAATGCGCCGAGATCAAGCGGTACATCGACGCCAACTACAAGGAAAATCTGACCCTGGACAAGCTGGCAGCCCTGGCCCATATCAACAAGTTTTATCTGGCCCACACCTTCCAGAAGGAATACGGCATCTCCCCCATTACCTATTTGAGCCGGCGCCGGATTGAGGAGAGCAAGTACCTGCTGGGCAACACCAACCACACCCTGGCCCAGGTCAGCGAACTTCTGGGGTTTTCGTCCCCCAGCTATTTTTCCCAGTGTTTTCGCAAGGCAGAGGGCATCAGCCCCAATGAGTACCGCCGCCAGGTGCGGCAGGGACAGCGTCCCGCGCCGGCCAAACGGCGCTGAGCATACAAACGGAGGAATACCATTATGAAACCCATCACAGAAGCTCTGCTGCACCAGGCCGCCGACGCCTTCGCCTTTGACTGCGTCATCGGCTCCATCGAGCGGTACGGTGCGGGCCACATCAACGACACCTTTGCGGTCTGGGCTGCGGACCAAAGCAAGCGCTTTATTTTGCAGCGGATCAACACCGACACCTTCACCGACCCGGCCGGCCTGATGGAAAACATCTGCGGCGTCACCCGCTACCTGCGCCAGCAGATTCTGGCCCGGGGCGGCGACCCCGTCCGGGAGACCCTGAATGTCATCCCCACCCGGGACGGCAAGCCCTACTATACCGACCCCGAGGGGGGCGCATGGCGGGCCTACATCTTTGTGGAGGGGACGGTCTGTCTACAAAAAGTAGAAAACGAGCAGGATTTTTACACGGTGGCCGAGACCTTCGGCAACTTCCAGAACCAGCTGGCAGGCTATCCGGCGGCCACCCTTCACGAGACCATCGTCCGGTTCCACGACACCCCCAACCGCTACGCCAACTTTGAAAAGGCGCTGGCCGCCGATGTCATGGGCCGTGCCAAGGACATCGCCCCCGAGATTGCCTTTATCCGGGCCCATGAGGCCGACTGTCACACCCTGGTGGACCAGCTGGCCGCCGGCGTGCTGCCCCTGCGGGTCACCCACAACGACACCAAGCTCAACAACGTCCTGATCGACGAGAAAACCGGCAAGGGCATCTGTGTCATCGACCTGGACACCGTCATGCCGGGGCTGTCGGCCTATGATTTCGGCGACTCCATCCGGTTCGGCGCCAACGACTGCGCCGAGGATGAGCCGGACCAGACCAAGGTCCACTTCAGCCTCCACCTGTACGAGGTCTTTGCCAAGGGGTATCTGTCGGCCGCCGGCAGCGCCATGACCGAGTCCGAGCGCAAGAGCCTGCCCTGGGGCGCCAAGCTGATGACCCTGGAGTGCGGCATCCGGTTCCTCACCGACTACCTGGAGGGGGACCACTACTTCAAGATCAGCCGTCCCGCCCAGAACCTGGACCGCGCCCGGACCCAGTTCACCCTGGTCCAGGGGATGGAGAAGGAATTCGACGCCATGACCCGGATTGCCCTCCAGGTCTGATTCCCCTTCTTATATAATAAAGGAAGAACAAAACCTGACCCCCTGTCCCCTTTCGGGACGGGGGGATTTTTGCAGGCGGGCCCAAAAAGGCGGACGGCCGTTGCACGGGCGGCGGTTTTGTGGTATTCTAATCTTATCCCCCGGGGGGGGATAGTAAGGAGGAATACACCATGGAACACCCCGCAGCTCATCACCACACCGAAACCAAACAGGTCCTGGACCGTCTGTCCCGGGCCATCGGTCATCTGGAATCCATCAAGCGGATGGTGGAAGAAGGCCGGGATTGCAGCGAAGTTCTGATCCAGATTGCCGCGGTGCGGTCCGCCGTCAACAACGTGGGCAAAATCATCTTGCAGGACCACATCCAACACTGCGTGGCGGATGCGCTGCAGACCGGCGACCAGCAGGTTTTGAACGACCTGTCCGCCGCCATCGATCAGTTTGTAAAGTGAGGCGATCCAGCATGGAAAAGACCCAACAGCGGGCCGGTCACGCCGTTCTCTGGGCCCTGCTGGCCGCCGCCCTCTATGCCATCAGCACCCCCGTCTCCAAACTTCTGCTCCAGGATGTGGCCCCCACCATGATGGCGGGCCTGCTCTACCTGGGGGCCGGCACCGGCATGTTTGTGCTGGGAGTGGTTCGCCGGGGCATCAAACAGCTCCCCCGGGAACAGCATCTGACCCGCCGGGACCTGCCCTATACGGTGGGGATGGTCCTGCTGGACATCGCCGCCCCCATCTGTCTGATGGTGGGCCTGACCCGCACCACCTCCGCCAACGCCTCCCTTCTGAACAACTTCGAGATTGTGGCCACCGCCCTCATCGCCCTGATGGTCTTTCGGGAGAAGATCAGCCGGCGGCTCTGGCTGGCCATCGGCCTGATTACCCTGTCCAGCATGATCCTCTCCTTTGAGGACGCCTCCAGCCTCCAGTTTTCCTTCGGGTCCCTGTTTGTGCTGGCGGCCTGCGTCTGCTGGGGCTTTGAAAACAACTGCACCAGGATGATGTCGGCCAGCGACCCGCTGGAAATCGTGGTCATCAAGGGATTCGGCTCGGGTCTCGGCTCCCTGCTCATCGCCCTGGTGGTCGGGGAACCCCTGCCCGCCCCGGGGGTCCTGCCGGTGGTGCTGGCGCTGGGCTTTGTGGCCTACGGATTGAGCATCTTCTTTTATGTCTACGCCCAGCGCCGGCTGGGCGCCGCCAAGACCAGCGCCTATTACGCGGTGGCTCCCTTCATCGGGGTGCTGCTGTCCCGGCTGATTCTGCGGGAATCCTTCACCCAGGTATTCCTGATCGCCCTTTTCATCATGATGGCGGGCACCTACTTCGCCTCCACCGACACCTGACTGGCTGCCTGTACATATTCTCCCCCGATTCCTCATACCTTTTAAAAAAGTGATCGGAGGGATCGGTATGAAAGGTGACCCGGAACAGCGGGCCGTTCTGTTGGGAGAATACATTGTGCAGCACGGCGCAACCGTGCGGGCGGCCGCGGCCGCCTTTGGATACAGCAAGTCGACGGTGCACAAGGATGTAACCTTCCGCCTGCGGGAGGTGAGCCCCGGCCTTTTTGCCCAGGTCAAGGCCATCCTGGCCCGGAATAAGGCCGAACGTCACTTGCGGGGCGGCGCGGCCACCCGGGAAAAATACAGCCGCCTGCACCAAAAGGTCCAGGCCGGACGACATTGAAAAACTGCCGCAGGGGTTTGCAGGCCCATGCGGCAGCTTCTTTCTGTTCTAGGAGGATTCGCCCATCTTGCGGAACTGCTGCAGGGCGCTCTTTTCCAGCCGGCTCACCTGGGCCTGGCTGATCCCGATTTCTTTGGCCACCTCCATCTGGGTCTTGCCCAGGAAGTAGCGCAGCTCCATGATTTTGCGTTCCCGGTCGGACAGGCTTTTGACCGTCTGGCGGAATTCCAGGCCGCTGATCCAGCTGTCTTCCCCGTCGGTGTCCTTCACCTGGTCCATCATATACATGGCGTCGCCGCCGTCGCTGTAGACCGGCTCCTCCAGGCTCACCGGCTCCACCACCGACTCCAAAGCCGCCGTCACCTCCCGCCGGGACAGGCCCACCGCGTCACAGATTTCGGTCATGGTGGGTTCACGGCCCAGCTGTTTTTCCAGCTGTTCCCGGGCCTGCATGGCCCGGTAGGCGGTATCCCGCAGGGACCGGCTGACCCGCAGGGCATTGTTGTCCCGCAGAAACCGCCGGATCTCTCCCACAATCATCGGAACGCCATAGGTCGAAAAACGAACATCCAGATTCGGATCGAAGTGGTCAATGGCCTTGATGAGGCCGATACACCCCACCTGAAACAGATCGTCCAGGTTTTCGCTCCGCTGGGAAAACTTCTGGACCACGCTCAGCACCAGCCGCAGATTTCCTTCGATCATCCGGCGGCGGGCGGCCTGATCGCCCGCCCGGGCCGCGGTGAGGAGGGCGCGTTTTTCCGCCTCGGTCAAAACGGGCAGTTCGGCGGTGTTGACGCCGCACAGCTCCACCTTGTTGTACATCCTGTGCCTCCCGGTCTTCGTGTTACCGGAAGTATGGCCCCCTCCCCTGCGGCTCATGCAGGGGCCGGGCTGTCAAATCATTCCACCTTCTTTTGCACCATCTGACAGGAACGGCGGAAAAGCTCCCTCCTTTACTCCTGTTCGAGCTGGCGGCGCAGGTCCCGGATGATCCGCTTTTCCAGCCGGGAAATATAGCTCTGGCTGATGCCGATGGCGTCGGCGGCCTCCTTCTGGGTCCGCTCCACCCCGTCCACCAGCCCGAACCGCAGCTCCATGATCTGCCGTTCCCGGGCGCTCAGCCGCTCCACCGACCGGCGCAGCACCGCCCGCTCGGCGTCCTGCTCCAGCCGCTGGCCCACCTGGTTCTCGTCGGTGCCCAGCACATCGGACAAAAGCAGTTCGTTGCCGTCGCTGTCCACGTTGAGGGGCTCGTCGATGCTGGCCTCCTGGCGGCGGTTGGAAGTTTTGCGCAGATACATCAGAATCTCGTTGCCGATGCACCGGCTGGCATAGGTGGCCAGCTTGATGTTCCGCTCCAGAGTGAAGGTATTCACCGCCTTGATGAGGCCGATGGTGCCGATGGAAACCAAATCCTCGGAGGGCACCCCGCTGGACTCGAACTTTTTGGATAAGTAGACCACCAGCCGCAGATTGTGGGTGATGAGTGCATCCCGGGCGGTCTGGTCGCCGGCAGCCATCCGGCCCAGCAGTTCCTTTTCTTCCTCGGGGGCCAGGGGCGGGGGCAGGCTGGGCCCGCCCGTCAGATAATGGACCGCCCCCCAGGCTCCCGCCCGGGCCCACAGTGTCCGCCATACCTTGAGAATCCAGTTCAGCATCGCAATCTCCCCCTTTTCGTCAGGATAATCCCATCCGGCCCGCCAGGTCGGACCCCAGCAGGAGGGTCCATCCCTCCTCAGCGCCGCCCGGACAAAAGGCCGCCAACAAGCCCGTCTCCCGCCAGGCCCGGCCTCCGGCCTGACGGCGCAGCGCGGCGCCCGGCAATGCGGGCAGCAGGGTCCGCCCCGCAATGGTGCCGCAGACCAGATACCGCATCCCCAGGGCCGGATCGGGCAGTTCCCCCGTCCCGGCAAAGACGGCATCCAGACAGGCCCGCTGGGCCTCCGGCAGGGCCGCGCGGACCGCATCGTACCGCACCAGCACCACCGGCCGGCCGGCCACCGGGTCGGCCAGGGTGAACCCGCTGTCATAAAAGGCCGTGACCTGGATGGAGCTGCCCCCCATCTCCAGCACAGCGGGCACCGCCGCCTGTCCCGGCTTTCCCAGGAACCCCAACAGCGCCCGCACCGCCAGATAGACCGCCGCCGTTCCGGCCAGCAGCCGCCCCGGGGTGATGTCCAGATAGGCGGTGAGGTTGGCGGTGTGGCCCTGGGGCAGCAGGGCCGCCGTCCCGGTCAACAGCAGATGCAGGGCCAGAAACCACCCGCTCAGCCGCAGAAAAACCCGGATGCCGGGGCAGCCGTAGGCCAGCGCCACCGCCCCCGCGCCGGTTGCCGCCTTGTACAGCAGAGCCAGCCCCATGGGCATGGCCGGAAGCAGGAGCACCAGACAGCTCACTGCCCCAAAGGCCGCCCCCCGGATCAGCCGCCATCCGCTGCACCGGACCCCGGCCAGCAGTCCCGCCGCCAGCAGAAAGGCCGCCGCCGCGGCGAAATTCGTCAAGAGCAATTCATCTATGTACAGTACTTTCACGGTGCATCGCCCCTGACATCCAGCATACGGCCCCCGGCCCGGGAAAAGCGGCGAACCAGAAAATCGGCCCCCTTTCGCCCGCCGCCCGCGCCTGCCGGTGCAAAAAGAATCCATCTTTTTTTGCAAAACCCCTTGCAAATTCTTTTCGGTTGCGGTATAATACCTCTCGCAAACTTCCTATATGCCTCTTTAGCTCAGTCGGTTAGAGCACCTGACTGTTAATCAGGGTGTCGCCTGTTCGAGTCAGGCAAGAGGCGCTTGGGATGCGGCCCGGGTGGGGCGCATCCCTTTTTTGTGCATCCTGCACAGAACTGGCGGCGCTTTTTGGCCAGAAATCCGCCCCATTTTCGGTGAAAATTGAAAATGGCCCCTTGAAGAAACTGTCGCATTGTGGTAAACTACACTTGAGCTCTAAGAGCCTGACGGCTCTGCGAGCCGCAGCACCTCGATCAAAGGGTAGGCGCTCCCTTCTTTTGATAGCAGCTGACCTCTGCTTTGTCCTGTTTCTCCGCAGGGCAGGGCAAAGCAGAGGACTGCGTGCTGCTATAGGGGTTTTCTCCTTTTGTTTCATCCCAGACGGGTCTGTTTCGTCCTGTTTTGACCTATATTCACACAAGATGGAGCAATTTTCCTCTTGTGAATTCGGGCAGAATATGATAAAATGTGTCCATAGTCCGGTGTGAACAATTTAAAAATACATTGTGAAGAGATCGTGGCCGTTCGTCGCGTGAATCTCTTGTAAAGGAACCATCTATGCGCTATACTTATGTGCGGCAGCACGACTCTACCGATTGCGCGGCTGCCTGCCTCGCAATGGTGTGCCTCCATTACAGAAAGGAAATCACGATCACGCGGCTGCGTGACATGATGGGCACCGACCTGAAGGGCACCAATCTTGTCGGCCTCCAAAAAGCCGCCAACGAGCTGGGATTTACCTCCGCTGCCGTCCGGGTTGACCGCGAGAATTTCTTAAGTGACTTTTCCCTCCCCTGCATTGCGCAGGAGATTACCGACCAGGGCTTGACCCACTTTGTGGTCGTATTCAAAAAGACTACCATCCCCGACGAGGCGGCCCGCCGCAAGCACATGCTGGGCGTCAACGCCGCCAAGGAGGAAGCTGAAAAGAACGGCAAGAAGTACAAGGACAAGGAATACGTCGTCGTGGGCGACCCGGCCACCGAGCTGCGCAAGATGACCCTTGACGAGTTCTACAAGAACTTTACCGGCGTCCTTCTCCTGCTCAATCCCACCGCTGATTTCCAGCCCGGCAAGGTTGAACAGGGCAGCATCTTCAAGCGGTACATCAATCTTCTCTGGCCGCAGAAGAAGCTGTTTGCCTATGCTATCCTCAGTTCGGTCCTGCTGACCATCCTGGGCATCGCCTCTTCCCTCTTCAACAAGATCCTGATGGATGAGGTCCTCCCCTACGGATTGGACAATCTGCTGCTGACCCTGGTTCTGGTCTTCAGCGTGGTCAGCATCACCTCTGCTTTTGTCACCTTCGTGCGGCAGTGGATTCTGGTCCATCTGTCCATTAAAATTGATATCCCGATGATGCTGGGCTACTTTGGGCACATCTACAAGCTGCCCATGAAGTTCTTTGCTACCCGCAAGACCGGCGATATCACTACCCGTTATTCCGACGCAAACACCATCAAATCCATCTTCACCAGCGTTGCGCTGAGTCTGATTATGGATATCTCGATGGCCATCGTCACCGGCATCATCCTCTTTAAGATGAATGCCACCCTCTTTTCGATCGCACTGTTTATGACGCTGGTCAGCATCCTTCTGGTGCTGGTTTACAAGCGTCCCTACAAAAAGATCAATGAGGAGACGATGCAGCAGGCGTCCATCCTGAACAGCCAGATGATCGAGGGCCTCCGCGGCATCGAGACCATCAAGTGCAACGCAGGCGAGGACAACGAGCTGGAGCGGCTGGAACGGGAATACATCAAGAGCCTCAAAATCAGCATCCGGTCCAGCAAACTTTCCACCACCCAGACGCTGATTACTTCTCTGATCTCCACAGGCTTCAGCATGTTGACCACCTATGTGGGCATCTCGCAGGTCCTGCAGGGAGATATGACCTTGGGTTCGTTTATGGCGTTCAGCACCCTGTCCAGCTATTTTACCAGCCCGGTCAGCAACCTTGTCAATCTCCAGCTCCAGATTCAGGAAGCCTCCATCTCGATGAAGCGTCTGACTGAAATCATGGACTATGAGACCGAGCAGTCTGACGACCAGGAACACACCGACCTCGAACAGATTGAGGGCGACATTGAGTTCCGGGATGTCACCTTCCGCTACGGCAACCGCAACCCCGCACTGGATCATGTGTCCTTTACCATCCCTGCCGGGAAAAAGGTCGCACTGGTCGGTTCGTCGGGCAGCGGCAAATCCACCATCACCAAACTGCTGCTCAAATACTATGAGCCGGAGTCGGGTGAAATCCGGGTGAATGGCGTGAACCTGGACGAGTACACCAATGACTCGGTCCGCCGTGCCATTTCCTATGTACCGCAGAACATTGAGCTTTTCAGCAAGACCATCCTGGACAATATCCGCATCTCGCGCCCTGACGCGACGGTGGATGAGGTCAAGGAGGCAGCCAAAAAGGCAGATGCACATGATTTTATCCGCAAGCTGCCGCTGCAGTATTACACCTATCTGGAGGAAGCCGGCAACGGCCTGTCCGGCGGTGAAAAGCAGCGGATTGCTCTGGCCCGTGCATTCCTGAAAAACTCAAACCTCTATATTTTGGACGAATCCACGAGCAATCTTGACTTTGCAACAGAAAATGCCATTTTTGACATGATCTACAACCAGCTGGCCGATCGCTCGATGCTGATTGTCGCCCACCGTCTCTCCACCGTCCGCGGCTGTGACGAAATCCTGGTCATGGACGAAGGGCATGTGGCAGAACGGGGTACACACGATGAGCTGATGGCAAAACAGGGCAAATACTACGCTCTGTGGAACCTGCAGCAGGGCATCTTCCGCAAGCGCGAAGAGCCCAAGCCGGTTGTTGAGACTGCCACTGCCTCGCAGGACGAGGATGACGACGACTCGATGACCTATTGATGGTGCAACCAGGTGCGCACCTGGTTACATAAATGGTTCCCGGACGGTTGCGCAACCGGCCGGCAATCGACACATTTTTTCGTTTCAATCATTTGAAGGGAGTAATTCATTATGATGATGCCTGCAAACTACTCTGTTATCGCAGAGAACGAGATGACCTATGTCAACGGCGGCGCTCTGATCGACTGCTTCGCCCCCATCATGAACGAGGGTAACTGGAAGACCTTCAACACCAACCTGATCAAGATCGTTGGCAACAGCTTCATGACCAAGGTTGTCAACGCTACTCTGGGCGTTATGTTCGGCGGCGACTGGGGCAACAAGACCCTGTTCGGCAAGGACGGCACCATTTCTGGCTACTACACCGATGGCGATGTCAGCGTTCTGAACAAGATCATGGGCACCCTGGGCGGCCTGGCTGTTGTCTACACCCTGGGCACCGGCGACGCTAAGACTGTCCACACCGACAGCGTTGTCAAGTTCTAAGTCAGATTCATTCCAAATTAAGAAAGGTGGTTCATCATGACCTTTCCTGCAAATTACGCAGTAATTGCAGAGGATGAGCTGACTTATGTCAATGGCGGCGGTGTGATCGCTAACGTTCTGCCCGCTGTCATGACCAGCGACAACTGGAAGACTTTCAGCGTCAACGTCATCAAGATTGTTGGCAACTCTTTCATGAGCAGCTTTGTGAGCACCGTTCTGGGCACCGCTTTCGGTACCAACTACGCTTTCGGTGCTATCTCTGATAACATCAGCTCCAAGCTGGCTGGCATGGACTTCCTGAATGGCGCTATGCAGGTTGTGGGCGGTCTCGCTACCATCTACACTCTGGGTATTGGCAATGCTAAGGTGAAGCAGTCTGATGTCATCGGTGTCGATGGCGAGAAGGTTGCCTAAGCTGGTATTTCAGCTCTAATCTCGATTGCAAGTGTATTTTAGTCTGACCCCGCCCCACGGGGTTGGGGCAGATCAAAATGCCTCGTTATGGTGTGCCAGGAGGCAAGTACCTCCTGGCGCACCTTATTTTTTTGTATCCAATCATTCCCTGTAGACTGTCTGTTCCATCCGACCGGATGCGACAGGCAAAAGCAAGCTGTGAGTGTATGATAGTCATAGGGTCACCGCCTGCTTTTGCCTGCTGCGCCCCGCATGGCCCCTGCCCCGCCCCCTTGCGGCGGACGGGCGCGGCCTGTGCGGCCAGAGGGACGAAGTGCAGGGGCACAACACTATAATAAAAACAGGTGAATCATTATGCATGAAATTCAAGTAAGTGAAAGCAAAACCCTCAAGCTCACCAACGTGCTCAGCCGCCGCATCATGCCCGAGGAGTTTGCAAACATCAACCTGATCGTGACCCAGATGGACAACTTTATCCGCAGCCACGACGCCCAGCCCATCGGACCGCTGGTGCAGCACATTCTGGTGACCAAAGGCCCCAAGCCGGAGCCCCAGATGTACCTGCTGCGCCAGGCCAACCAGATGATTCCCCGTCTGGACCCCCAGTACCACATGGATGCCGTCCTGCGGGTCAAAGACTGCCTGTACGCCCGCTATATGGGCCCCATGAGCCGCAATGACCTTGCCGCCCAGAAACTGAACATCTACGCCTTTGAGCAGGATATCAAGCTCTCGGGCAGCGTCTACAGCATTTTTGTCAATCAGGATGACGACGAGGGCGTCGTGGACGTGTTTATGGAGAAGGAATAACTCATGACCAACATTCGTGTCACCAACCTGTACGATTTGCAGGATCGCCGCATCATGATGGAGAAAAAGCTCCCGCCCTACGGGTATGCCCTTCTCCTGATTGTGGCGGCTCTGATGATCGGCCTTGTGGCGTGGAGCACTGTGACCCCGCGCATCTACATCAGCCAGTTGTCGGGCACCGTCCAGTCGGCCAACAAGACCTATATCATGTCCTCCTACTCCGGCCAGATCACCGAACTGAATGTCTCGGAGGGCAGCTATGTGGAGGAAGGCGATCTGATCGCCCATGTCAAGAGCACCGATCTGGACATCCAGCAGAGTCAGCTGGAAAACCAGCTGGCCATCTATCAGACCCAGCTGTCCCAGTACAACAAGCTGATTCAGTCCATCCAGGACAACACCAACTATTTCAGCGAGAGCGACCCCGCCGATCAGACTTACTACTACCAGTACGAGAACTACCAGAGCCAGGTGGCCCAGCACACCTTTGACTCCTCGGCCTATCGGGCCGCCGGCTACACCGAGGCGCAGATTCAGTCCATGATGGAACAGAATCAGAGCGAGCTGGAGCAGATCTACTATTCGGCCCTGCAGTCCGCCGCCCAGAATGTCAGCAGCGTCCAGGCCAACATTGAAAACCTCCAGTCCCAGCTGGATGCCCTGAGCACCGGCGCCAACGATTACTACATCTATGCACCCACCTCCGGCGTCATCCATATGGATACCCCCTACAGCGTGGGCATGGTCCTGTCCGCCGGTTCGGTGCTGGCCACCGTCGCCAGCGAGAATTCGGACTATGAGATTGTGGCCTATGCCTCCCTCAGCGACCGTCCCCTGCTGGATGTGGGCGACCCCTGCACCATCGCCATCACCGGCCTGGCCCAGACCGCCTACGGCACCCTGACCGGCACCGTCACCGCCATTGACAGCGACGTGACCACCTCCAACGGCACCTCCTTCTACAAGGTGACCGTCCAGCCGGACAGCACTTACCTCATCAGCAAGAGCGGCGATCAGGTAGACCTCTCCAACGGCATGAGCGTCACCGCCCGCGTCCAGTACGACGAGGTGACCTACTTCCAGTATGCGCTGGAGGCTCTGGGCGTCCTGGTGCGCTGAGCCGTGGTTTCTGATGGATTTTCCGGCGAGCGGCGGGCTCCGGCTCTCCCCTCGCCGAAAATTCTCCTGCAGCCTGTAGGTGGTTTGACCCGCCGGCGGGTCCTCTCCCATTCAGCTGCCTACATCTGTCCGCAACGAGGTATAACATGAAGTTTTTTGCAAAACGGCTGTCGGCTGTCCTGCTGCTGGCCGCCCTGACCGTCAGCGCGGCCCTGCCTGCCGCCGCAGTAAGTTTGCCCTCCATCCAATGGCCGTTCCAGAAGGTGGAGGTAGAAAGCATCGACCCCGGCGAATACGACGCCCAGATGGTGGTTGGCACCACCCAGCAGCTGAAACCCACCGTCCTGCCCGAGGATGCCTCCGACAAGGAAGTCGTCTTTGCTTCGGATGACATCAGCATTGTACAGGTGGGTCAGGACGGCCTGATCGGCGCTGCATCGGTGGGCACCGCCCGCGTTTCGGCCACCGCCGGCGACGTGACCATCTACTACGATATCACCGTTGTCCCCGACCCTTCCACCGTGGTATCCGACATGGATGCAGCGATTTCTTCGGAGGAAATCGCCCTGGGCGACACCGCCACCATTTCGGTTTCGGTGAGTCCCAGCTCGGCCGCCTCGACGGCCACGGTGTCGTTCAGCTCTTCCAATGAGTCGGTCGCCACCGTCAACAACTTCGGCCGGGTCACAGCCGTGGGCAAGGGCAGCGCCACCATCACCGTCACCTGCGGCGACATCGTCCGCACCGTGAGCGTCCGGGTGTATATTCCCACCGACGGCATCCACCTGAACACCAACTATCTGGTCCTCAAGCCCGGCGAGACGGCCCAGATCACCGGCAGCGTGAGCCCGTCCACCGCTCCCCAGGGGCTGACCTTCCGTTCCAGTGACCACAGCGTGGCCACCGTCAACGGCAGCGGCACCGTGACGGCAGTGGGCACCGGTTCCACCTCCATCATCGTCTCCAACGGTGACTCCTCCAGCATGGTGACGGTCATCGTCAACCAGGGAGGCGCCTCCTCCAGCGGTTCCAGCAGCAGTTCCGGCGCGGAAGGAGACAACAGCGCTTCCAGCGGCGAGACGGTGTCGGATGATCCCATCATCCAGCAGATCAACGATGCCCAGGTCGAGATTGTCAACCTGAACCAGGCCGACATCCCGGTGGTCACCTCCGAGATGCTGAACGCCCTCCGCCGCACCGGCAAGACCATGAACATCACCGGCGACGGCTATATCCTGACCATCGAGGGCACCAAGATCCGCAACACCCAGAACGCCATCGATACCGCGGTGGTCTTTGCCCCCAGCACCCAGGAAAACGGCGTGGAATTCACCCTGAACGGCGGCGGCGCGATGCCCTGCACCGTCAGTCTGACGGTCACCGGCGACAACGCCAGCTACAGCCGCCTCTATCTGTACAATGACGCCACCGATCAGTGGCAATACCTGAACAGCTATGCAGACAGCGTCGTCACCACCGACACGGCCGGCCGCTATCTGCTGACCAACGACACATTGACCTTCGTCCACATGAATCTCTACGCACTGATTGCCGCAGGCGTTGCCCTGCTGGCCATCGTGGTGGTGTATATTGTGGTGAAAAAGAGGTATTGGTTCTGGTGATGCAGGCCATCCATATAAGAATCTTACCTTCCCTCTTGGCAAGCAAAGCCCCGTCTCCGCAACAGGAGACGGGGCTTTGTGCTTGTGTTTTGGCTGAATCAAACCGGCTTTCCGGCCCTGTTTCCGCCTTGATCCGGGCAGATCGGGCAGAGGGACGACCGACCGGCACAGGAAAGGTCCGCTCCCCCATCGGGGGAGCTGTCGCCGCAGGCGACTGAGGGGGGACTCCGCTAAACCGTGTGGTACCTCCCTGCCCTGCCGGCTGCTGCCGGACATGATGGTACGCCCTTCCCCACCGGGGAAGGTGGCCCGCAGGGCCGGATGGGGGACTCCGCTAAATCATTCGGTACCTCCCTGCCCTCCATCTCAGAGCACGCCGCCCACGGTACCCAGCCCCCGACCGGGGGCGGCGGCGCAGCCGCGGGGGATACCGCTGAGGGCGGGTGGGCGGGTTTACAAATCATTCCACCGTGACGCTCTTGGCCAGGTTCCGCGGCTTATCCACGTCGCAGCCCCGGAGCACCGCCATATAGTAGGCGAACAGCTGGAGGGGTACGATCAGCTGCAAGGGCATCAAGATGTCCTCGTACTCGTCCAGGCGGACGATATAGTCGGCGATGCCCTCCGGGACCACCGCATCCCTGGTGGTAAAGAGCAGGACTTTGGCGCCCCGGCTCTTGGTCTCCTTGGCGTTGGAGAGGGTCTTTTCGTAGACGTTGTGCTGAGTGGCCAGGGCGATGACCGGCACGCCGTCGGTCACCAGGCTGATGGTGCCATGTTTGAGTTCCCCCGCCGCATAGGCGTCGGAATGGACATAGCTGATCTCCTTCAGCTTGAGGCTTCCCTCCAGAGACAGGGCGTAGTCGAATCCCCGTCCGATGAAAAAGCAGCTCTGTGTATTTACAAACAGGCTAGCAAGATATTTGATATACTCGCAGTCATCCAGTCGAGGCTTGATGACTTCGGGGGCCCGCTGGAGCTGGGCGGTATAGCGGCGGGTTTCGGCCTCGGTGAGCTTGCCCCGGGCGTAGGCCAGACGCAGGGCGAACAGGTACAGCACGCACATCTGGACCATATAGGCCTTGGTGGAAGCCACCGCAATTTCAGGCCCGGCATAGGTGTACATCACATAGTCGGCGGCCCGGGCAATCGAGCTGCCCACCACATTGACGATGGCCAGCACCGGCACGCCCCGGCTTTTGGCCAGCTTGAGGGCGGCCAGGGTGTCGCTGGTCTCTCCCGACTGGCTGATGATGATGACCAGGTCCTCGGGGCTGAGGATGGGGTCGCGGTAGCGGAATTCACTGGCGATGTCCACCTCGGCCGGCAGACGGGCCAGTTTTTCGATGGCGGCTTTCCCCACCATTCCGGCGTGCATGGCTGTGCCGCAGGCCACCAGGTGAATCCGCTGGATGGCGGCCAGACGTGCATCGGTCAGCTCCGGGATGCGCAGATCCGGCATCCCGTCCTCTACCCGGGGCCCCACCGTGGCGGTGATGGCGGCGGGCTGCTCGTTGATCTCCTTGAGCATAAAGTGGGGGTATCCGCCCTTTTCGGCGGCCTCCACATCCCAGTCGGCGGTGAGGCGCTCCCGCTGGACAGGCCGTCCAAATTCGTCGTAGAAGGTGACGCTGTCCGCCTTGCAGACCACCATGTCCCCTTCTTCCAACACGCTGTAGCTGCGGGTGTATTTCAGGATGGCGGGGATATCCGATGCCAGGAAGTTCTCCCCTTCCCCATAGCCCACAATCAGGGGGCTTTCCCGCCGGACTGCAAACAGGGTGTCGGGGAAATCCCGGAACAGCACTGCCAGGGCATAGCTGCCCCGGACCCGGGCCAGCGCCTCGGTGAGGGCTTTCAGGGGCTCGCCGTGGTAACAGCTGTCAATCAGTTTGACCAGCACCTCGGTGTCGGTCTCGCTGACAAACGTGTAATGTTTGGCCTCCAGCATCTCCTTGAGGGCGCCGTAATTCTCAATGATACCGTTGTGGACGATGCTGACATAGGGAGTCGAATGGGGATGGCTGTTGACATCGCTGGGTTCCCCGTGGGTGGCCCAGCGGGTATGGCCGATGCCGCAATGGGTCACCGGCAGCCCTGCGGCCGTCTCCTGGGCCAGTTTGGCCCGCAGAGCGGTCAAGCGTCCCTTGGTCTTGATGACCCGAATGGACCCCTGGGTCTGCAGGGCCACGCCGGCCGAATCATATCCCCGGTACTCCAGTTTGGTCAGACCATCCAGCAATACATCCTGGGCGCAGCGGGCGCCCACATAGCCTACAATGCCACACATAAGCAAAACACCTCCATGCCGGCAGGAACCCCTTTCCGGGGCCTGCTCAGCTTCCCGGGCGGCACAGGGGCCGCCCTTACGATTGTATTCACAGTATGGCTTGCTTTGAAGAGATCTGTTGCGGTATTGCTGCCGTTTTTTGCTCCTCTCTATCGGCTGGTACAGCCATCAGCCGGAAGAACATCCGCCGAATCTTTCGATGATCCTTCCCCTCGTCACCCTCACGGCTGTCACCCGTGTGGCCCGGCGCTTTTTCTCAACCAAGGGTACACATCCCCCCTTTTCATCCTTTTTGGAATCTATCGCTTGCCCAGCATCTTATGCAGACGGGGCTGCCACAGCATTTGATACAGCTTCAGCAGGTTGGCCAGGGCCTTATCGAAGAGCAGAAAGGCCACATTCCCGATCAGGAGGGTGACTGCCGCCATCACCAGGGCGGCGGCTTCGAGTTCGGCGGCCATCTCGCCCCCGGTGAAAAACAGCATCAGCACCCCATACAGGAGCAGGACCGAGCCATTGCAGAGCAATATTTTCGCCCCCACCCGCACCACAGCGGGCCGCAGCCGGTCCAGGTGCGGTTTGACCAGGGGATAATACCCCAGCAGCGCCACAAAGAAGAGGGCCGTCTCTTTGTCGGGCACAAAGAGGAGCCCCAACAGGCTGGCGGCCCCGTAGGTGGTCCAGGCGTAGCGCCGGCCGCATTCGATGGCCACAAACCCTATGAAAATACCCCCGACGGCGGGGGCGATGAACATAGCGATGGGGATGATGGCTCCCAGGAGCATCAGCACCACCGAGAGGGCTACCACCATCCCGCACAGGGCAATCGACCAGCTTGGATTGGTGTGTCGTTTCATAACGGAAGCTCCCAATTCAGATCCCAGGAGCCGTGCTCCAGGGGGTCCACGGTGTCCCGCAGGCCCAGGATCATAATGTTATCCAGCAGGGAACGGTTGAGTTTGACATCCATCAGGGTGTAAACCCGGGACAGGTCGTTGATGGATGCAATGGCCTGACGGCGGGCGTTTTCCTTGGCGGCCTCCCCGCTGAGGCCGTTGGCCAGAAAGACGTTGTAGCGGTCCTCTTTCTGGTCCCGCTGGTGGCGTTCGGCCTTATCCAGCAGATAAAAGGCCTTGCCGATGCAGCTGCCAATGTACCGCATATTTTTGCGCTGAACCGGGTCGTCGGGGGCCAGCACCGAGAACAGTGCCCCGTAGACATTGCTCATGGGCTCGGAAGCCACCGCGTAATTCTGGCCCCGCAGCTGATGCTGTGCCACCGCCTGGGCCCGCTGCTGATAGAAAATCCGCTCCAGAGCCGGCTCTTCCTGGACAGCCTTGCGGTAGGCCCGGTAGAGGGTGAACCGCTGGACCAGCCGCTGGACCTTCTGGCAGAAGGGCAGCTCGGAGTTTCGGCGGTCCTGGAGCCGGTGCCAGCTCATCAGCACCTCAATTTGGGCGGCCAGCCGGATGCCCCGGGTCTGGCACATCACCGGCACCGGCGACAAGCTGCCCGGCAGCCGGATATTCCGGCAGGTGGCCTGCCGGCCCGCCAGGCTGTCGGCCAGCAATGCCAGGGTCCCGCCCTTGTGGGGGAGGAAACTATAGGCCAAAAAGCCGTACTCCAGGTACAGCTGATAGCTGACGCCGCGCATATAGCGCAGATAGGTGTCATAATCGCGGATTGTAAGTTCCGGCAGATAGGGGTGGAGTCTGCCTGTCAACATGGCGCACTGCCTCCATTATACCATACCTTACGCGCTGCGCGGCCCCAAAAAGGCTGTGCGGCGCTTTTGGCCGGGCGCTTTCAACCCGCCAACGGCCCGCGGACTCAGGACGGCCCGCCTCATAACCGCTCTTAGTATAATCGATTTTGTCTCCAGATGCAATTCCTATTTGAAATCTCTTTGCATTTGTCCCCGAAAAGATCCCCTTGCATCCACCGGATGCGATGGTTTTTAACCAAAATCCGTACTTTTTTCTAGTTCAATTTCTTGATTTATTTTTCCCGGTTTTTCCAGATCATTTGTCCGGCCATTGCCTTGTATCAACAGGTTTTTCCCCTCAGCGGCCGCCCTTCTGGGTGTGGGGATGGGCGCGGCGGCCGTCAAAGCCTTCTTTAGCCATGGGGCGGGCGGTTTTGGCGCCGGGTGCCTGGTAATACATATAGACCTGGCAGGGAATCATGCCGTTGTACATCTTGCGGCGCTTGGTGGCGCGGCGGCCGTAGTGGACCTCAAACTCCATATCGGCGGTGATGACATAGACGCCGGCGCAGGGATGGGCCTCCATCTGGCGGCCGAAGGTCTGGGCCAGCCGGGCCGCTCCTTCGATGGTGCTCATCCGCTCGCCGTAGGGCGGGTTGGTCAGGACAATGGCCTCAGACCGGGGGGCAAAGTTTGCCACGTCGGCCACCTCAAAGTGGCAGCGCTTGTCGACGCCGGCCAGACGGGCGTTGGATTTGGCCAGCTCCACGGCGGCGGGGTCCACATCGTAGCCGAAGCCCTCAAAGGCGGCGTCCTGCTTGATCTCCTCCAGGGCCTTCCGGCGCTGTTCGGCCCACACCTGCTGGGGCACAAAGCTGTACCGCTCGGCGGCAAACCGGCGCTGGAGGCCGGGAGCGATGTTCATGGCCTTCTGGGCCGCCTCGATGATGAGGGTACCGCTGCCGCAGAAGGGGTCCTCCACCAGGCTGTCCCGGCGAACCCGGCCCAGATCGGCGATGGTGGCGGCCAGGGTTTCCCGGAGGGGCGCTTCCATGGCGTTCCGGCGGTAGCCCCGCTTGTGGAGGCCTTCGCCGCTGGTGTCCAGCATGATTTCGCACTGATCCTTCCGCAGCAGGAACTGCACCCGGTATTCGCTGCCGGTCTCAGGCAGCACCGAGGTCTTGTGGCCCTTCATCAGCCGCTTGACGATGGCCTTTTTGATGATGCTCTGACAGGCCGGGACGCTGGAGAGCTTGCTGTTCAGGGAAGAACCCTTGACCGGGAAGGCCGCATCCGCCGGGAGCAGTTCCTCCCAGGGGATGGCGTAGACCCCGTCAAAGAGATCGTCGAAGGTGTCGGCCCGGTAGTTGGCCAGCAGGAGCATCACCCGCTCGACGGTGCGGAGGTTCAGATTGGCGGCGGCGATCATTTCGGCCCCGCCCCGGAAGGTGAGACGGCCGTCGGTGACCTGCAGATCCTGGGCGCCCAGCCGCTTGAGCTCAAAGCTGGCGGTGGACTCGCAGCCGAAAAAGCAGGGTGCGATCAAATCATACATTGCAGACATGGAAACTTCCTTTCTTTGCAGCAAAACGGGCCCGCCCCTGCAGCGGTGCGCGGCAAAGTCGCCTTGCGCGGTTCCCGCTGGGGGCAGGCCCGGGTGTGTTTGGGTGTTCTGGGACAGCTCAGCGGCCGCCGCCCCGGCGTCCCCGGGAGGCATAGCCGCCCCGGCGTCCGCCCGACTCGTGGTCGAGATCTGCCATTTTTTCTTCGCTCTGGCTCTTGAAACGGCTCATCATGTCCTCAAAGGACAGATTGTCGCTTCTGGCCGGCGGACGGGGCTGCCATACCCGGGGCCCGTCGTCCCGCGGGGGACGCTTGCCGCCCCGGGTCCCGCCGCGGCCATCCCTCGGGCCGGAGGAACGCGCACCGCGGCCGCCCTCCCGTGCCGGACGCTCCGGCGGAGGCAGCAGCTGCTTGATGGACAGGGCAATCTTGCCTTCCGGCGAAATATTGATTACCTTGACCTTGACCGTCTCGCCCTCGTGGAGCACAGCCGCAATGTCCTGCACATAGGCGTTGGACACCTCTGAGATGTGGACCATGCCCACACGTCCCTCGGAAAGTGCCACAAACGCGCCGAAGGGTTTGATGCCGGTGATCCGGCCTTCCAAAACATTACCTACCTCTATCAAAGCTCTATACCCTTTCTTCAGCCCAGAGAGTTCCCGGGCCGCCCGCAAAAGCAGCCCGCCGCAAATCATCGACTTCAGTTGCCCGAGATATCCACAATGATCCGTTCATTGGGCGCCGCATAGCCGTAGGAATCCCGGGCAATCCACTCGACGATCTCGTCGGGGTTGCCGTCCAGAATCCGTTCCAGCTCCTCGTTTTCCGACTTTTGCTGCGCGATCTGCTCGTTCAGGGCGTCCAGCTCCGCCTGTTTGGAGCTGATGGTCACCTGATTGGAGACATAGGCCGCCAGCATGCTGATGAGCAGCAGTACAAAAAACAGGCGGGTAATCCCCCACCAGATCGTTTTGTTTTTTTTATGAGTCCGTGCCATTCTGGCCGCCTCCATCCCATGGATCAACTGCGCACAACCGAATCGTTATACATTGGAATTATACAACAGATGCTCCTCTTTTGGCAAGCTCTTTTTTTGCGTTTCTGCCGCAGTTTTTGCCGTTTTGGCGGCTCTGCGGGCGGCCCGCCGGGCCCGCAGCCGGTCCAGGGCGGGCCGCAGGGCTCTCTGTCCCACCAGACGGGCCATGGCCCAGCCCGGCCAAAAGATCAGCCGCCAGAACCGGGCCGTCACCGGCGCCAGAAGGCCATGGGCCACCAGCGCCCCCAAAAATCCCGCCGCCACCATGTACCACCGCAGATTCCCGGCGTCGCTGTAGCCGGCGGCATAGCTCTGGAGAAAGAGCAGCAGCATTCCCACCAGGGCCATGTCGGGCAGAAAGGCTCCCCGCCCTTTGCGGGGGCCCACCGCCCGCAGCGCCCCCACCAGGGCGCCCAGGTAAAGACAGCAGGCCATCTCCCGCCCCGCCTGCCAGGGGGCCAGCACCGGGGCCATCAGCGGATCAGGCGGCGCAGCAGGCCGCCCGGGGTCTTGGCCTCGGTGTATTCCAGGGCGTCCACTCGGCCCGACAGCTTGGCCTCGCCCCGCTCCAGGTCCAGTGCGGTGACGCTCAGCTGTGCCCCCGAGAGGTTCAGGACACAGTCCGCCGTCTCGATCACTGCGCTGTCCGGGTCGCACCGGATCACCCGGCGCACCCCCGTGACGGTCAGGCGGCTCCGCGCCTCCAGAATCAGGTTGTGAGGCACTGTCTCGGCCGGCCGGCCGGTCTGTTTCTCCATGGTATCGCCCCCTGCCCTTGGTTTCCTGTTACAGAATCTATGCGGCAGGGTCCGGCCTTTATTCTGCGATGACCTCGTACATCTCCCGGGCCACATCCTTGGTGTGGGGCTCGGCGTCCGACAGGACCCGCACCTTGACCGGGCGGTTGCCGAAGGTGATTTCAATCACGTCCCCCGGGTTGACGGCGGCGCTGGCCTTGGCCACCTTGCCGTTGATGAGAATCCGGCCGGCATCCGCCACTTCATTGGCCACCGTCCGCCGCTTGATGAGACGGGAAACTTTCAGATATTTATCCAGACGCATGGTATTTTTCTCCTCTGTACAAAAAAGCTGCCGGCTGCATCCGCACGGGGCGGACCCTTCCGGCAGCGGTATCATCTCAAGAACGCAGGGTTACAAACCGGTCTTCGGTTTACAGGGAATCCTTGAGGGCCTTGCCCTGTTTGAAGACAATGCTGCGGGATGCGGCGATGGTGATGGGCTCCTGGGTGCGGGGATTGATGCCCTGCCGCTCGGCGCGCTCCCGCACCTCAAAGGTGCCGAAGCCCGAAATGGTGACCTTTTCGCCGCTTGCGAGGGCCCGGCTCAGAGCCTCAAACACAGCATTCACTGCCTTGTCGGCGTCCTTCTTGGTCATATCGGTGTTTGCAGCAACCTGTGCAGTCAGATCAGCCTTGGTCATAGTCGTACCTCCAAAATCGATTCAATGTTCGGGTCGAGCAGCATCCTGCCCGCCTTCCAGCGTCCGGCAGAATGCCTTGGATGCAAATGTGAGCGCTTCTTCAGCGTCGAGCCCTGCCAGCCGGATGGAATCCACCGCCGCGAACAGCAGCGCACCGGCGGCCCGGGCCGCCTGGTCGGACGGAACATCCTCCGCCTGTGCGGCCGCCGCCCAGTCCTCCTCCGCCCGGCGAAGGGCGGCCAGCGCCTCTGTCTCGCCGGCGGGTCCGACCTTATGTCCGGCGGCCCGCTTCTGGAGCTTTTGGGCCCGCATGAGGGCCGGCAGGGTGGCAGGAACCGTATCCAGTTCATCGGCCAGGGTCCGGCGGCCCTTTTCCTTATTTTTGAGCGCATCCCAGCCGTTTATACCGGCGTTCTGCGCCGCCGACGACGCGAAAATATGCGGGTGGCGAAAGACCAGTTTCTCGCATACCTCCCGGCAAATCTCCGGGAAGGTGCTGCGGCCCTGCTCTTCTTCCAGCACAGCGTGAAAGGCCACCTGCATCAGTACGTCGCCCAGCTCTTCCCGCAGCATCTGCGGGTCGTCTGCGTCGATGGCCTCCAGGGCCTCGCAGGTCTCTTCGAGGAAGTTTTTGCGGATCGACTGATGGGTCTGTACTTTGTCCCAGGGGCATCCTGTCTGCGGGTCCCGCAGGATGCGGATGATCTGGACCAGATCCTCCGCGGTATAGTGCTCCTTTTCGGGCCAGTCGATCATGCAGCGCTCTCCCTTTCTGCCGGAATACCGGCATCAATCCTAGTTTATTCTACCCTATACTGCGCCAATTTTCAAGCGTTTCCGCCCATTTCTCCAAATTTTTATCCATTTGCCCCGCCGTCTTTGATTTGGTGCAAATCCCTGTTCCGGCACGCAAAAAGCGCTTCCCCCGGCGGGAAGCGCTTGGCGTTCCTGGTAACTTTTTTACAGCTGTGCGCCGCACTTGGTGCAGAACAGCGCGTCTGCCGCCACTTCTGCGCCGCACTGGGGGCAATACTTCTTGGCGGCGCTGTCCGCGGGGGCGGCCTCCGGGGCGGGTTCCTCGGCAGGTGCAGCCTCCTCCTGGACAGGGTCGGCCATGACATCGGCCATGTCGGCCTCCACGTCGGCGGCCGCGTGCTCCACTTCGGTGGCCTCGGCGGGGGTCAGCTTGGCTTTCAGCTGGCGGTTCTCCTGCTCGATGGAGTCAATCATATCGATGTAGCGGTCCACCAGCGGCTGGTTTTCTTCGTTGCCCTTGGCCAGGCTGTAGACCAGGGCGCCCAGCTGACGCTGCGCCCGGCTGATCTTGGCCTGATTGGACAGGATCTTGGCCTGGGTCTTTCCCTTCTCGGTCAGGTCGTTGGCGACGCTGACGCCGATCTCTACATATTCACGGCTCTTGGCCAGAATGGTATCCTTCCATTTTTCTGCATCCATTTTCAAAGACACCTCGCTTCTCCGTAGTCTCCCGGCGCTGCTGTGCCGTTATGCACAGAAATCAGGCCGGTATAGATTCAGTATACCGCACTTTGCACCACGATGCAACCGGTTCGCCGTCCCTTTTACAGTTTTATAATCCTTCGTTCACAGATGGCCGGTTCAGATGACGCCGCTGTAAAACTCCCGCAGCATGGCCCCTTCCGGGATCAGTTCCCGGCTGAGGGGGTCCACATGTTCAAAGCGGCGGGCCGTCTCATCCCACATCTCGGTGTAGCGGCTGTCGGGGCTCATCCACCGCCCCACCTCGGGCAGCAGGCCGGCAATGATGGACAGTTCATAGGTGAAGGCGGTATCCAGCAGGAAATCCGCCGTATTCTTGAATCCCTTGATATACCGGGTTTCCCCGTCCAGCACCCGTTCCCACATGGCCAGGGTCTTTTCGGGGCTGCGGCCCCGGACGGCGGCATCCCGCAAAACCCGCCGGCAAAGCCGGATATCCTGGGTGCTGATGAGCCGCCGGCCCTCCTGGCAGTATTCCTCCCGCAGGCCGGCATAGATCCGGTAGATGTGTCCCGAGGGCACCAGACTGGTCAGGACCGGGTTGAGGGCGTGAATCCCCTCCACAATGCAGACGCCTCCCTGCAGGTCGATGGATTCGGTCTTGTCCGACCGCTCCTCCTTGACAAAGTCGTAGGTGGGCAGGACGGTCTTGTCGGTCTGGCTCAGCTCCTGCAGGCACTGGCGGATCAGGGGCATATCCAGGGTGTCGGGGTGCTCATAATCCAGGGAACCGTCCGGCATCTTGGGGTAATACTCCGACCCGCGGAAAAAATTGTCCAGGCTGATGACCTGGGCCGGGGTGCCTGCCTCGCTGAGGGCGGCGGCCAGCTTGTGGGCGGTGGTGGTCTTGCCGCTGGCCGAAGGCCCCGTCAGCATGATGATCTTGGCCCCCGACTGCCGGATTTTCCGGGCGGCATAGCGCAGCCGGCGGCAGTAGCTGGCCTCGCTGATCTGGACCAGCTGGGCGGGGCTGCGGGCAGCCACATTGCACAGGTCAATCTCCACCAGGCGTTTCGGTACCCAAATCGTAATCATAAAACGCAGACACTCCTTTTTTGCGCTCCAGAACCTCGTCGAAGCGCTGAATGTATTCGTTGGGATACTTGAAGTTGAAGATGCGCTGCATCCGATGGCCGGCGGCATCCACCAGCTTGGTGCTGCCCCCCGCCCCGGCCGAGAGAATGGTCTGCACTTCCTCCATGATGTAGATGTTGTAGCAACCCTCTTTGCCCGGCTTGCTCCAGCCCACATTCTCCAGGTTCTGGAGGGTGTTTTTCTGGCGGTAGAGGTAGTAGGGCCGGTAGCCGGCGGCGGGCAGCAGGCTGCACTTGTCCAGCATGGCGGCCACATCAGCGTAGGTGTTGTCCTCCTGGTCCTCCATCACAATCCGGGAAGCCCGCTTCAGGGTCAGGGTGTGGACGGTGATATTCTCCGGGTCCAGAGAGATGGCGGTTTTCAGGCTGCGTTCAAAGCCCTCCACCGTGTCGCCGGGCAGTCCGGCGATCAGGTCCATATTGATGTCGGTGTGGCCGGCGGCCCGGGCTGCCGCGTAGCAGTCCAGGATATCCCGGGCCGAGTGGCGGCGGCCGATCCGGGCCAGCACCTCATCCGAGAAGGTCTGGGGATTGATGGAAATCCGGGTGGCCCCGTACTCCTTGATGACGGCCAGCTTTTCGGCGTCGGTGCAGTCGGGGCGGCCCGCCTCCACCGTGTATTCGGTCAGGCCCTCCAGGGGGAATTCCCGGCGCACCGTCCCCATCAGCTGCCGCAGCTGGTCCGCCGACAAACTGGTGGGGGTGCCGCCGCCGATGTAGATGCTCTGCAAATGCAGTCCGGCCTTGTCCGCCTCCCGGCGGATGGCAGAAAGCTCCCGGCACAGGCAGTCCACATAGGGCTGGACCAGTTTCCGGTCCCGGTCCAGGTTGCAGCTGACAAAGCTGCAATAGCTGCACCGGGAAGGACAGAAGGGAATCCCGATATAGAGGCTGTAGGCCCTGGGCTGGGACCCCCGGCGGAGAATCGGCTCCTGCAAGTCGGCAATGGCCCTGGCCATCCGGTATTTTTCCGCCGAGCAGTCAAACCGCCGGAGGAACCAGTCGTCGATCTGGCTCTCGCTCCATCCCGCCGACCGCTTGTCGTGGATCAGCCGCACCGGCCGCACCCCGGTCATCTTGCCCCAGGGAGGCCGAATGCCGGTCCAGCTGCGGAGCAGGTCATAGGTCAGGCTGGCCAGGGCAAATTCGGGGGTGTCCTCCCGGGGCAGGGGCGCGGTGACCCTCTTGCAGGCCCCCTTTTCCCGCACCAGGACCGACAGGCCCTCCTCGTCCCGGCTGGCCCAGACGCAGTCCTCGCCCTCGGCGGGCGGGGTCAGGGTCAGGGGCGCCATGGGGTAAAACAGCCGGACCAGATGCTCCACGTCGTATCCCGAGGGCAACCCGGTAATATAAATCTTCATGTCGTATTCCTTACGCTCTGGCGTTTTTGAGATACCAGTTGTTGTTCAGTTCCGCTCCGAAGGTGGACATCTCGCCGTGGCCCGGCAGGACCTGGGCGTCGGCGGGAATGGGCAGGCCGGCCAGCTTGCGGAGGGACGCGTTGATCTGGCGGGTGCTGCCGCCGGGCAGGTCGGTCCGGCCGATGCTCCCCGCAAAGAGGGTGTCCCCGGTGAAGAGATAGTTTTCGCACAGCAGGCAGACGCTGCCGGGGGTGTGGCCGGGGGTATGCCAGACCGTGAAGGTCATCTCATCCACCTGGATGACGCCACCCTCCTCATAGCCGCTGTCCGCCTCTTTGAGGGGGAAAAACTGGCTGCCCTCCACATCGGCGGCCTCACACCAGAGCCTGGCGCCCCACTTCTGTTTCAGTTCCATAGCGCTGCCCACATGGTCAAAATGCCCGTGGGTACACAGGATCTGGGTGAGGGTTGCCCCCTCTTTTTCCAGAATCGCATTGTAATCGGAGGCCGCTCCCGCCGGGTCAATCACCACGCCGTGGCCGGCGTCCGAAATCAGCAGGAAGGTATTGGTGTACATGGGGGCCTGCCCCACCACATGGTATGCCTTCATCTCAGTCTCCTTTCTTCCACTCGTCGGTGTCCATCACGATGGTGCAGGGTCCCTCGTTCACCAGGGACACCTGCATATCCGCCCCAAACTCCCCGTGCTGGATCTCCTTGAGGCCCTGTTTGCCCATCTCGGCCACAAACAGCTCGTAGGCTTCCACCGAGAGAGGGGGCTTGGCGGCCCGGATGAAACTGGGCCGCATCCCCTTTTTGGTGTCCCCGTAGAGGGTGAACTGGGACACCACCAGGGCCGAATAGCCGTTGTCCCGGGCGCTGCGGTTCAATTTGCCGTTTTCGTCGTGGAAAATCCGCAGGCCGGCGCATTTCTCCGCAAACCGGGGCACCATGTCCAGGGTGTCGGTGTCCTTGACCCCGAACAGAATCACCAGCCCGGGACCAATGGCCCGGGGTTCGCCGCCGTTCACCCGCACGCTGGCGGAAGATACGGCCTGTATCACAGCTCTCATCCGATCGATTTAACTCCTTGTCACCTTGAGCACATCCCGGACCTTGGCCAGACGGGCCACCACGCGGTCCAAGTGCTCGGTATTGTTGATGCCGATGGTCAGGTTGACAATGCCATAGTTGTCCACCTGACGGGCGTTGACGGTGTAGAGGGGCACCCGCATATCCGACAGGGCGTTCAGCACGTCCTTCAGCAGATCGTTGCGGTCCAGGGCTACAATCTCCAGCCCCGCCTTGTAGCTCTCCTTGACGCTGTCCGCCCAGTAGGCTTTGACCCACCGGGGGGCGTTGGAGGGGTCCTTCATGCTGGACACCGCGTTGGCACAGCTGGCCTTGTGAATCGACACGCCGAAGCCCCGGGTGATAAAGCCCACGATGGGGTCGCCCGGCAGCGGGTTGCAGCACTTGGCGAACTTGATGGGGGTGTTGTCGAAGCCCTCCACCACTACGCCGTCGGTGGAATGGACCTTCCGCAAGTCCACCTTGGGCAGGTCCACCGGCGGATTCTCGGCCGCCCGCAGTTTCTGGTATTCCTCCTTGAACTTGGGCATGCAGTTGGCAATGGTGATGCCGCCGTAGCCGATGGCCGCATAGAGGTCCTCGGCGCTGTTCTGGCGGAGGCGGCGGCAGCAGCTGCCCACAAACTCGTCCAGCTTGTCGTCGGGAATCAGGATGTTTTCCCGGCGCAGCTCCTTGGACAGGGCGTCCCGGCCTTCCGCGATGTTCTCATCCCGGCGCATCTTCTTGAACCAGTTGCGGATTTTGCTCTTGGCGCCGCTGGTCTTGACCACCTTGAGCCAGTCCCGGCTGGGGCCCTTGTCGGCGGGACCCAGAATCACCTCGATGATCTCGCCGGTGGCCACCACATGGTCGATGGGAACCATCCGGTTGTTCACCTTGCAGCCAATCATCCGGTTGCCCACCGCCGAATGGATGGCGTAGGCGAAATCGATGCAGGTGGCCCCGGCGGGCAGATTGATGACATCTCCCTTGGGGGTGAAGGCAAACACTTCCTCGGGCAGCAGATCGCTCTTGAGGTCGTGGAGCAGGTTGCCGGAATCCTCCGACACCCGCTGATTTTCCAGCAGCTGGCGGACCCAGGCCAGACGGTCGTCCAGCTTGTCATGGCCGCCGATTCCCTCCTTGTACTTCCAGTGGGCGGCGACGCCGTACTCGGCCATCTCGTCCATCTGGCGGGTCCGAATCTGGACCTCAAAGGGAATCCCCTCGTGGCCGATGACGGTGGTGTGCAGGCTCTGGTAGCCGTTGGGCTTGGGGGTGGAGATATAATCCTTGAACCGGTTGGGCAAGGGGTGATACATGTCGTGGATCAGGCCCAAAGCGCTGTAACACTCGGTGATGGTGTCCAGAATGATGCGGACCGCATAGACATCGTAGATCTCGTCAAAGGCCTTATTCTGGACGAACATCTTGCGGTAGATGCCGTAGATGCTCTTGACACGGCGCTTCATGGTGGCGCCCTTGATGCCGCTCTCTTCCAGCCGCTTTTCGATCAGGTTGGAGACGTTGGCCAGGAATTCCTCTCCCGACCGCTCGTTCAGCAGCTTGCTGATCTCCTCATAGCCGATGGGGTCCAGGTAATGGAGACTCCGGTCCTCCAGCTCCTCCTTGATGTTCAGGATGCCCAGGCGGTTGGCAATGGGGGCGTAGACCTCCATGGTCTCCCGGGCTTTGTCCCGGCGCTTCTGTTCGGGCCAGGCGTCGCCGGTCCGCATATTGTGGAGCCGGTCGCACAGCTTGATAATCATGACCCGGACATCCTGGCTCATGGCCAGCAGCATCTTGCGCAGGTTTTCGGCCTGCTGTTCCTCGATGCTGGAAAACTGAATCTTGGTCAGCTTGGTGACGCCGTCCACCAGCAGGGCCACATCGGCCCCAAAGGCGGATTTGATCTCGTCCACCGTGATGGGGGTGTCCTCCACCACATCGTGGAGCAGGGCCGCCGCAATGCTCTCGCTGTCCATGCCCAGGTCCAGCACCAGCCGGGCCACCGCCAGCGGATGGCAGATATAGGGCTCGCCGCTGCGGCGGCGGACATCCTTGTGGGCTTTGTCGGCCATGTGATAGGCCTTTTCAATCATCTCCATGTTGTAGGCGCGGCCGCTGGCCTGGATGGCTTCCATCAGCTTGTCATAGGTGATGATCTCGGGCCGCGCTTCGGAGGGGACCATATAGTCCGACGCTTCGGCCGGGGTGGCGGTGGCCACCACCGTGCCTACCTCCCGCACCTGGTGCTGCAGGTGGCTCTTGGCGGTATAGGAATCCTGCCCGGGAGCAGGAGCCGCTGTCTTTTTTCCCTCTGGCATATTACTTCTCCTCCAAACACTTCAGGATGGGCGCGTCAGCCAGGTTTTTCTTCCCGGTCACCCGCACCAGTTCCAGATACGGCACGCCGTCCCTCTCTGCTTCTTCCACCAGGCCCACCTGTTTGAGGGCCGTCACAGCCACCAGGGTTTTGCCGGTGTTGACGGCTCCCATCCGGGCGCACAGGGGCTGCAGGTCATCGGCGTGCCAATGCCGGGTCTTCAGTTCGCGGTAGACGGCGGCCACCTCTTCCCGGGTGGGACAGATCAGCTGCCGGTCCTCCGCCGCAAGGGCCGATCCCCGCCGCAGCGCGTCCACCAATGCCGCCTGCCGTGCCGCGTCACGGTCCAGCCCCGCCGGGTGGAGATCCAGGATGCGGCCCGAAATCTGGGCCCCCCGGACTCCCTCATAGACCGACAGGCTGAGGGCTGCATCCACCGCATCCCCGGGCTGGTAGGGCACATGGTCGGGCGGCATCCCGAACCAGACCGCATACAGGCCGGCGTTTCCCTGATGGAGCCGCAGCCGGCTGTGTTTGCCCTCCGACACCGGATAAATTCCCTCGATGACGGCGTGTTCCAGCAAAAAGACCGGGGCCGGATTGTCGGCGCCGAAGGGGGCCATCCGCTCGACGGCCCGGACTTCCTCCACCGTCACCCGGGCAAGCCGCAGCGACAGATCGCAGACCAGGGGCGGCGCATGGATGACGGGACACTCCCGGGCGGCCCACTCGTTCATCCGGCGGCGCAGCTCGGGCAGGTTTTCCTCCCGGACCAGCAGGCCGGCGGCCATGGCGTGGCCCCCGAAGCGGATCAGCAGGTCGGAACAGGCGGTGATGCACCCATGGAGATTGAACCCCGGGACGCTCCGTCCGCTGCCCTTGGCCTCACCGTTTTCGGCGATGGAGACCACCATCACCGGCCGGCCGTATTTCTCCACCAGGCGGGAAGCCACAATCCCAATGACCCCCTGGTGCCAGCCGGCTCCCCACAGGAGCATCACCCGGTCTTCGGTGCGGTCGGGCTCGGCGGCCAGCATTTCTTCCACCGCCCGCTCGATCTTCTGTTCGGTCTCCTGGCGCTGGGCGTTGATTTCGTTGAGATGGCGGGCCAGTCCCGCGGCGCGGCCGGGGTCCTCACAGAGAACCAGCTGGAGCGCCGTCGCGGCGCTGTCCATCCGGCCGGCGGCGTTGAGCCGGGGCGCAATCCCGAAACTGACGTTGTCGGCGGTGACCGGCTTGCCCGACAGCCCCACTTCGTCCAGCAGAGCCGCCAGGCCCGGCCGCTCGGTGTGCTGCAAAAGCTGAAGCCCCGCCTTGACAATGGTGCGGTTTTCCCCGGTCAGGGGCATCACATCGGCCACCGTGCCGATGGCCGCCAGGTCGCTGCAAAATTCCAGCAGTTCCTCGGGCATGCACTCTTCCAGGGCGGCACAGAGCTTGAAGGCCACCCCGGCGCCGCACAGATCCTTGAAGGGGCTGTGGTCGTCCTCCCGCCGGGGGTCCACCACCGCCACCGCCTCGGGCAGGGTGCTGGGGGGAAGATGGTGGTCGGTGATGACCAGATCAATTCCCAGAGAGGCCGCATAGGCCGCCTCTTCCACCGCCGAGATGCCGTTGTCCACCGTGACAATCAGCGTATAGCCCTTTTCGTGAATCCGGTCGATGGCCCGCTTGGACAGGCCGTAGCCGTCCCCCTCCCGGCTGGGCAGCATACATTTCACGGTGCCGCCCAGACCCTTGAGCTGTTCATAGAGCAGGGAGGTGGCCGTCACCCCATCCACATCATAGTCTCCGTAGACCACAATGGTTTCGCCCTGTTCCAGGGCCTGATGAATCCGGGCACAGGCCTTGTCCATGTCCTGCATCAGGAAGGGATCGCTGAGGGTGTCCTCTCCCGCCAGGAAGGACAGCGCCTCTTCCGGCTGGGTCAATCCCCGGGCTGCCAGCAGTCCCGCCAGCAGGCAGGCTTCTTTCTGCTGCTGGGCCAGCACCGCCGCCTGTTTGGCGTCGTCCCATTCCTCCCCCAGAAAGGCGGCCTCCTGTTCCAGCTGTTCGGTCCGTTCCTCGGCGATGGCCTCCTGCAGGCCGGCCACCGCCTCCCGGTCCAGCGGGCGAAGTTCCCACGGACGGCCGGTCATCGCAGACCCTCCCCGGTGAGGCCGTCGCTGGCCAGCATCCCCTCCAGTGCCGCAATTTCACTGGACACATCCAGCGCCGCATCGGACAACAGGGTGTCATAGAGATTTTCGTAGGCCGTATTCAGGGTATGCAGGATGCCGCCGATGTCCCGGCGGATGGCTTCGGCATTGTCCCCCTTCTGCCCCTGCACGTCGTTGTAGGTGTGGAGCAGTTTCAGGGTGGTGGGGATATAATATTCGGCAAACCGCCGGGCCTTGGGTGCGCTCTCGGGATGGCTCTCCAGCCAGGCGCAGATGGACTCGGTGGTCTGCTGCATCTTTTCCAGTTCGTCGGCGGCGGTGGAATCGGTCATCAGCTTCCGTTCCTGGGCCAGCACATGGGCAAACCGCTGGGCTGTCTCCAGATGGAGGGATTTGGAGCTCTTTTCCTCGCCGGGCTGTTCCGGTTCGGGCTGCTTTTCGGGCGCCGGGGCCGGGGGGATGTTGTGGGCCGCCCGGTAATCGGCGGCGCTCAGATAGAGGCACTCATCCTTTTCGTCCATCCAGCCGGACAGCCAGCCCTTTTCGATCATCTCCCGCAGCCGCTTGCGCAGCTTCCGCTTTTTGATCTGGAGCAGGCCGGCCAGATCGTCCAGGTAGACGCCCTGGGACACGTCCATCGCCGCGAAGGCGTCGGCGCAGCGGTTCAAAAGTTTGGAGGCCTCCAGGTTGTCGCTGCCCACGACCGTTCCCACAATGGAGCCAATCCAGATGCCGGTCAGGCCCAGGCCGGTGATAATCAGGGTATTGTAGATTGCGGTGCCTTCCCGCACCGCCTCGGTGGCAATGAAGCAGCCCAGGCTGCCCAGAAATCCCGCAAAAATCAGGGTGCCAAAGGCGATGACCATGGCCAGGCCGACGCCAAACCGCTTTCTGGCATTGCCGCGGATGGTCCGGTCGTAGAGGTCATAGTTTTCCCCGGCCGTCTGCCGCTGGTCAAAATCGGTCCAGCCGGTCTGAGCCTGGCTGGCGGGACCGCCGAAGTCGGCGGCATAGTCGTAGGGCCCGTCAGAGCGGCCGCGCCGGGCTTCCCGATGGCGGCGGCGCTCCTCCCGGCGCTGGCGGCGGTCGCTGCCAAAGGCGTCCCGCAGGGCGTCATCCACTTCCCCCACCACGTCGTTCATCAGATGGGTGAAGCTGCGGCCCACTTCGGCGGCCTGGCGGCCGATCTCGTCGCCATAGTTTTCAAAGCCACTGCGGAAGGCGTCCGAAACCGTGACCCCCAGATCCCGCAGCTGCCGCTCCAGCTCCTGCTGGACGGCGTCCTCCTGCTGTTGTTTTGTCCGTTCCTTGTCGTCCATGGTTCTCCCTCAATCACCTGCCGGATGATAGCGGCCCACTATGGCCGCCGCAACCCGCAGTCCATCCACCGCGGCGCTCATAATGCCGCCGGCGTATCCTGCTCCCTCGCCGCAGGGATACAGCCCTGCCAGCTGGGTGCATTCATAGGTTTCCCCCCGCACCAGCCGCACCGGGCTGGAAGTCCGGGTCTCGAGGCCGGTCAAAATGGCCTCCGGCGCGGTATAACCCGCCAATTTGCGGTCAAAGGCCCGCAGGCCGGCCCGCAGCGCCTCGGTCAGCGGGGCGGGCAGCAAACTGCCCAGATCCGCCGGGACCACGCCGCGGTTGTAGGTGGGCTGGACCCGGGTGATTTTCAGCTCGCCCCGGCCCTCCAAAAAGCTGACCACATTCTCGGCCGGGGCCGCATAGGGTCCGCCGGCCCGGCCCGCTTGATAGGCCCGGGCCTCCAGCTCCCGCTGGAAGGCGATGGCCCGCCGGGGGTCGTCCCCGAAATCCGCCGGGCCCACCCCGGCCACCACCGCCGCGTTGGCGTTGCGGCCGTCCCGGGCGTGGTAGCTCATCCCGTTGGTGACCACACGGCCCGCCTCGCTGGCCGCCGCCACCACCTGACCGCCGGGGCACATGCAGAAGGTGTACACCCCCCGCCCGTTCACCTGCTGGGAGAGCTGATACTCGCCCCGGGGCAGGGCCGGATGGCCGGCGGCGTCGTGGTAGAGGCTCTTTTCGATTTCGCTCTGGAGGTGTTCGGCCCGGAAGCCCACGCTGAAGGGCTTGCAGCTGAACACCAGGCCCCCCTCCATCAGGGATGTAAAGGTATCCCGGGCCGAGTGGCCCACCGCCAGCACCAGCGCTTCACAGGGCATTTCCCCGGCGGTGGTGCCGATGCCGGTCAGGACGCCGTTCCGGGTCCGCAGGCCGGTGAGGGCGGTGCTGAACCGGACCTCGCCCCCCAGGGACTCGATCTCTTTGCGGATGGAGGTGATGACCCCCCGCAGCAGATCGGTGCCCACATGGGGCTTTTGCTGCCAGGCGATTTCGGCCGGGGCGCCGTGGGCCAGGAACACCCGGGTCACATAGCCACACAGGGGGTCGCCGATCCGGGTGGTGAGCTTGCCGTCCGAGAAGGTGCCGGCGCCTCCCTCGCCGAACTGAATGTTGGCGTTTTCGTCCAGATCGCCGGTGGCGGAAAAGTGTTCCACCGCCCGGACCCGGTCCTCCAGGGCGGGACCCCGCTCCAGGACGATGGGTGCAAATCCCTGCTGGGCCAGGGCCAGGGCCGCAAACAGGCCCGCCGGGCCCAGGCCGCAGACCACCGGCCGGGTCTTCAGGGGCTGGGGGCCGGGGGCGAGGACAAAGTCCGCTTCCCGGCGCAAAGCAACGCAGGGCAAGGCCCCTGCATAGGCAGGTTCCTCACCCTCATCTTTGAGCGTTACTGCAATGGTATAGACCAGCTTGGGCCGGCCGTGGCGGGCGTCCACCGAGAGGCGGGACACCCCCATCTGCCGGACCTTGCTCTGGGGCAGGCGCAGAAGATGCAGCGCCTGGGCACGGGCCTGCTCCTCTCCGGCGGAGAGGGGCAGGCGGATATCTCTGACCAGGATCATATGTTTGTGTTTCCGTTTCTTTTAGAGTGGGTGGACTCAGTTGCTCTGAATCCGGCACTGGACGGTGTAGCTGCCCAGAGCAAAGATCCGGCCGTCCGCCGGGACATAGATGCTGCATGCAATATTCTGCTGTCCCAGGGAGACCGCAAAGTCGTCGGCGTCAATCTGGGCCACCACCTGGTCGGCGGTGAGTCCCTCCAGCACCGAGGCCGGGCCGCAGAGGGTCACGTTCATCAGCCGCTCGGTCTCCACCGTCAGCTGATAGGTGGAAGGCAGATTGACCACCTCGATGTTTTCGGCCGGGATGTTCAGGGTCTTGGTGGTCATGGCGCTGCAGTTGAAGCTGACCGTGACGTTGTCCACGTTGTCCAGCGAGACAATCCCCGACGGCAGGGTGATGGGCATCTCGTAGACCTTATCCAGGGCGAAGGTGGACAGGTCAATGGTGCCCACCGCCAGCTCGGTGAGGTTATCCACCGTGTCGGCCGGTCCCGCCACCCGCAGCTCGGTCTGACTCAGGGAATAGATCAGGACCGAATCGTCAAAGTTGGGGGGCGTGTTGACAAACCGCACGTTGATGGGCAGGGTCGCGGTCTTGTAAACGGTCAGGGTCACTTCCACCGTCTCATGGTCCGCCGTGACATAGTCAAAGTTCAGCTCGTGGCCGCTCTCGTTGTAGAAGCGGAGGGCGGTATTCACCGTGACGCTGTCACTGAGGGGGTCGCTGTAGCTGACCTCGGCGGTGCAGGAGGCCACATCCGCCAACTCACTGGAAGGGCCGCTCAGGGTGACGCTCTCGCTGGAGGCGGCGGTGCTGTACAGAATATAGCCGTCCTCGACGGTCAGGTAGCGGGTGTTGACCTGGATGGGCAGGGTCTTTTCCTCCACCACATCGAACACCACATCCACAGTATTGTCCGCATTGGCGATGGATACCGAAATATTTCCGGCCACCGAGCTATTGATACACCGGACCCGCAGCTGCAGGGTCTTGGTGCCGCTGGAGCGGACCGACGAGCAGTCGGGATAGACCACAAAGTCTTCCTGGTTCAGCTTGCCGATGGTGTAGCCGTCCCCCGAGATGGTCAGGTCCACGGTGCGCTCGGGGGCCTCCACAATGCTGAGGCCCCGGGAGGTAAAGACGCTGGAATCGTAGCTGTAATCCACCGGCACGCCTCCCAGCGACTTGGTGGTGTTGGGCTGGACCACCGTCGTGACGGCCACCCACATCAGGATGGCCAGCAGAAAGGCCATGGCCAGCCGGACCCGGCGGTCCTCCAGCACCGAGCGTCCCGGTGTTCCCTCAGAGCGAAATGGTTTTTTGATGGGGTTCATTTCCCTTCGCCCTCCTTCTTTCTCCAATCCATCAGGGACAAAACCTGTCCCTTGAAGGTATCAAAACCCTTGGTCTTGTCGGCGGCGGTCTCCTTGGGGATCATCTCGTCCACCAGACGGGTATACAGGGTCTGACGGTCAAAATGGCGGATCAAAACGCCGTTTTTGGCCATCGAGATGATGCCGGTCTCCTCGCTGACCACAATGGCGATGGCGTCCGAGTTCTCGGCAATGCCCAGGCAGGCCCGGTGCCGGGTGCCCATGTCCTTGCCCAGATCCAGGTTGTTGGACAGGGGCAGCACGCAGCCCGCCGCCTTGATCCGGCCGTCCTCGATGATGGCGGCGCCGTCGTGGAGGGGGGTGCCCTCATAGAAGATGGTTCCCAGCACTTCGGGGTTGACCTCGCAGTCCACCGGGGTGCCGGTCCGCTCGATTTCGGACAGGTCGGTGCGGCGCTCCAGCACAATCAGGGCGCCGGTCTTGGTCTCGGAAAACCGTTCCGCGGCGTCGCAGATGGCAATGATGGCACTGCGCCAGCTGCCGCGGGTGGCGGGGTCCACATGGCGGACCCGGAAAAACTTCAAAAACCACTGGTCGGTCTGGCCCATTCGCTCCAGGGCGCGGCGGATCTCGGGCTGAAAGACCACCACCAGGGTCAGCAGACCGACCTGGAGCAGCGAATCCATGATCCAAGTCACGGTCCGCATATTGGCGGTGCTGGCCACCACATAGATCACGCCCACCACCAGGGCGCCCCGGGCCAGCTGGCCGGCGCGGGTGCGGCTGACAATCCCCAGGATCTGATAGATCACAAAGGTAACAATCAGGACATCCAGCAGGTCGGCCAGGTTAAAGGTTCGGAAATTGGCAATGATGGAACTCCAGTTCATTGGTTATCACTCCTGTCAGCGGGGCTGGATCAAGGCGACGGCGTGGGCGGCAATGCCCAGCCCTTCTCCGGTGAAGCCGAGATGTTCCTCGGTGGTGGCCTTGACGCTCACCGCGTCGGCCGGCAGCCCAAAGGCTGCGGCCAGATTCTGGCGCATGGCGGGGATCAAGGGGGCCAGCTTGGGCCGCTGGCAGAGGATGGTGGCGTCGATGTTCCCCACCTGCCAGCCGGCTTTTGCCAGCAGATCCGCCACCGCCCGGGCCAGGGCCAGACTGTCCGCTCCCGCATAGGCGGGGTCGGTGTCGGGGAAGTGCTGGCCGATATCCCCCAGGGCAGCCGCGCCCAGCACCGCATCCATGACGGCGTGGGCCAGCACATCGGCGTCCGAATGTCCCAGCAGCCCCTTCTCATAGGGGACCGTCACCCCGCCCAGAATCAGCGGGCGGCCCTCCACCAGCCGGTGTACATCGTAGCCATGTCCGATACGCATCTTGGTTTCTCCTTGGATCGAAGCCCCGGGCAGGTCCTCCCGGGTCGTGATTTTATAGTTGGCGTAGTCCCCCTGGGTCAGCCGGACCGGCAGCCCCGACAGCTCGAACAGGCTGGCGTCGTCGGTGACCAGCCGGGCCTTCTGGGGGTCCAGCTGCCGGGTCACCCGCAGGTATGTATCCCGGTCAAAGCACTGGGGGGTCTGGATGGCATACAGGCTGGCCCGGTCCGGGGTGAGGCTTACCAGGCACTGGGCCGGAACCGTCCGCCCATCGCCGGGAGTGCCGCATTTGATGGTGTCTTTCACCGGCACCGCCGGGGCGGCTGCGCCCCATTCCTCGGCCCCCATCAGGGCCGCCTCGATGACTTCCTCGCTGACAAAGGGCCGGGCGGCGTCATGGATGGCCACCAGGTCTTTGGTGGCGGCCTCCACCCCGCTGCGGGCGCTTTCGGCCCGGGTGGAACCGCCGGGCACCAGGTGCACCGGCTTGTGACAGCGGGCCGCTTCCTGCTGCGCCAGGGACGGGTCCTGGCCCGTCACAAGGATGATT
This sequence comes from uncultured Faecalibacterium sp., assembly GCA_944385995.1. Classification (GTDB taxonomy): domain Bacteria; phylum Bacillota; class Clostridia; order Oscillospirales; family Ruminococcaceae; genus Faecalibacterium. Next base: position 42,264 of record CALWZL010000002.1, on the reverse strand, counting down.
TCGCTGATCCGGGGGCAGGCGTCAAACGCCCGCAGGCTCCGGCCCAACACCGTCTCGCCTCCCAGGTCAAAGGCGAGTTTGTCAAAGCCCATCCGGCTGGAAGAGCCGGCGGCCAATATCACGGCGGAAGCTTTCTTTTTCATCTCTCTGTCCCTATCCTTGTTCCTCCCTTGCCCAAATGCGCAAAGGTCCAGTATATCCTACAAAAATCCGATTATTATTATAACGCATCGACTTGTAAACTGCAACCGTTTCGGCCCGGCCCGCCCACAAAAGTCCCCCCTGCCGCCCCGCCCGCATTTGTCGGGGAGTTTGTGGTTTTTACATCCTCTCTTTTCCTGCTGAAAAAATTTTTCCCGGGACAAAACAAAAACGGCGCACAGACCGGAATCCGTGCGCCGTAGGTGATAAAATGATATGGTTTATGCCAGCATGGGCTTGAGGGCTGCGGCCAGAGCATCCTTCTGGGCCTGGGCCTCAGCCAGATCCTTGCCCAGGGTGGTGAAGTAGGTCTTGATCTTGGGCTCGGTGCCGGAGGGACGGACCACCACGGTGGCGCCGCCTTCCAGGGTGTAGATCAGGACGTTGGCTGCGGGCAGACCGGTCTCTTCCGGCTTCTCGTAGTCGGTGACCTTGACCACCTTGTGGCCTGCAAACTCGGCCGGCGGGTTGTCCCGCAGGTCCTTCATGATGCCGGCCATCTTGTCCATACCGGTCAGGCCGGGGAACTCATAGCTGTCCACCTTGTTCAGGTAGCGGCCGTACTGCTGGTAGATCTCCTCCAGACGCTGCTTGATGGAAGAGCCAATGCTGCGGTAGTAGGCGGCCATCTCGCAGATCAGCATCGAGCCGATGATGGCGTCCTTGTCACGGACATAGGGTCCGGCCAGGTAGCCGTAGCTCTCCTCAAAGCCGAAGATGAAGCGGTCCACTTCGCCGGCGGCCTCCAGATTGGCGATCTGGTCGCCGATCCACTTGAAGCCGGTCAGGACGCTCCGCATCTCAACGCCGTAGTGGGCGGCGATGGCATCGGCCAGCGGGGTGGAGACAATGGACTTGACGGCCACGGGGTTGGCGGGCATGGTGCCCTTCTCGATCCGGCCGGCGCAGATATAGTCCAGCAGCAGAGCGCCCATCTCGTTGCCGCTCACCAGCTCATAGCTGCCGTCGGGGCACTTCATGGCGATGCCCACGCGGTCGGCGTCGGGGTCGGTGGCCAGCATCAGGTCGGCGCCCGACTTTTCAGCCAGCTCCAGGCCCAGCTTCAGGGCGTCGAAAATCTCGGGGTTGGGGTAAGAGCAGGTGGTGAAGTAGCCGTTGGGGTACTCCTGCTCGGGGACGATGGTGATGTCGGTGATGCCCATGTCGTTGAGCACATGGGTGACGGGGACCAGGCCGGAGCCGTTCAGAGGGCTGTAGACCAGCTTGAGGCCGGCGGTCTTGCACAGGCCGGGACGGACCTGGCGGGCCTCGATGGCGGCATACAGAGCGTTCTTGCAGTCGTCGCCCACAAAGCGGATCAGGCCCTGCTCGACGCCCTCGGCAAACGAGATATACTTGGCGCCGGTCAGGACATCGGTCTTCTGAATTTCGTTGTAGACGATGGCGGCGGCGTCATCGGTCATCTGGCAGCCGTCGGGGCCATAGGCCTTGTAGCCGTTGTACTTGGCGGGGTTGTGGGATGCGGTGACCATGATGCCCGCGTTGCAGTTGTAGTAGCGGGTGGCGAAGCTCAGGGCCGGAACCGGCATCAGAGCGTCATAAATCCGCACCTTGATGCCGTTGGCGGCCAGAACGCCGGCAGCGGTCTTGGCGAAGATATCGCTCTTGAGGCGGCTGTCATAGCTGATGGCCACCGTCTGGGTGCCGCCCTGGGTCTTGACCCAGTTGGCCAGGCCCTGGGTGGCCTGACGGACCACGTAAATATTCATCCGGTTGGTGCCGGCGCCCAGCACGCCGCGCAGGCCGGCGGTGCCGAACTTCAATGCAACAGCAAAGCGGTCCTTGATCTCGGCATCGTTCCCCTCAATTTTTGCCAGTTCGGGCTTGAGATCGGCGTCCTCCAGGTCGGCCGCCATCCAGCGCTTGTATTCATCCAGATACATTGTGAACACCTTACCTTTGCTTTTTTCGCAGGGCATACTGCCCCTATCTTCAGTCAACTATACTTATAGTTTATGCCACCGGGACAAGTCTGTCAATTCTATAATATGCAACAAGATGCAGCCCGCAAAACTGGCAAATGGCACAAAAACAGGGCCGCACCTTGTGGCACTGCCCTGTCAGTGGTTTCATACTGCTTCGCTTTCGGCCTCGCTGGAAGTTTCGCCGGAGGCGGCGCTGTCGGCCGCGGGGGCGGGCTCGCCGCTGAGAACCGACTGAATCAGCTCCTGGGCGCCGGCCACCGAGTCCTCATCCGGCTTCATGACATAGAGTTTCTGGCCCTGGGCCGAATAGCAATGGGTGCTGGAAGAACTGCTGCCGGTGACGCTGTAGTTTTCGATGTCCCAGGCGGCAAAATCGGACAGCTGCATCCGCACCAGCGCGGTGATCTGGTTGGAGGACAGACTGGTGACAAAGTTGTCCGAGACGGCGGCCAGCAGCCGGCTGTAGCTGGTCAGGAGAGCCGGGCTCTTGATCTTGTCCAGCATGGCGTCGATGACCTTCATCTGATTGATGCCGCGCTGGATATCGCCGGTGGCGAAGGCGTGGCGTTCCCGGGCAAAGGCCAGGGCGGCGGCGCCGTCCAGATGGTTCCAGCCCTCCTCGAAGTCGGTGGGGTCGTAATAGCCGGGGCTGCCCACCGAGGTAAAGGCCTCGTCACAGTAGACATCGATGCCCCCCAGTGCGTCCACAATGTCGATGAACCCGGCGAAATTGATCCGCACATAGTGGTCCACCTCGATGCCGTAGAGGTCGCCCAGGGTGGCCATCGAAGTTTCGACGCCGTACAGGCCGGCGTGGGTCAGCTTGTCCTTGCTGTCGGTGCCGGCCAGGTCCACATAGTAATCCCGGGGGGTGTTGACCAGGGCCACCCGCTTGGTCAGGGGGTTGACCACCGCCAGAATGTTCACATCGCTGCGGGCGTCCTCGGTGAGGTCGCCCCGGTTGTCCACCCCGCTGAGGTAGACCACAAAGGGCTCGGTGGTGATGGCCATGGCCTCGTAGTCGGTGACGGTGTCGTCGCCGATGGTGACTTTGTCCAGGGCGGCCAGGCCCTGCTGGGCCCAGACACAGCCCACGGCCATGCCGGCGCTCAGGAGGACCGACAGCACCCGGGTCAAAAAGCCCCGGACCTTATACCGCTGGCATTTGTAGACCAGCAGCCAGATCAAAACCAGCAGGGCGGCCAGGACAATCAGATAGTAGACAGGCAGCATCCGGGTGCGGTACAGCTGCACAAGAGCCGCCGCGCTCAGAATGGCCTGCAGGGTCAGGATCAACATAAGTAAGCCTCGGATGGGTGGATGTTCGGACGTTTTGGAGGGCCGGGAAGCCGCAGGGGCCGCCTGGGCCGGCGGCGGAGCGGGAGGCTCCTGGTCCGGCTGGAAAAAATCGCTGCTGTCTACCGTCACCGGATCGGTGGAGGACAGCTCATCGCTGCGCCGTATCTTGCGCGGCTGGTGCCGCGACGCCCCGGACGCGCGCTCTTCCGACTCAAAGTCAAAGTCCATAGGGTATGCTCCTTTGCATCAGCCGGCCGGCACAAGGGTCAGCACGGCGCGGGCGGGCAGGCAGGTGGCGGTCTGATCCTCGATGGTCAGCCAGCCGTAGCCCTCGCAGATGTGGTCGGGGCAGGGCGAGTCGATGAAGCGGGCCGCCCCGTCCTGAACCTGGATGTGCACGGTCAGATAGCCGGTATCCACATCGTATATCTGATCCACATCCAGCGGCAGATCCATGACGGTGTTGTCATCGCCGTAGACCAGCTGGGCCTTCAGGGGAAGGGAGGTGTCCTTCCCTGCGTCCCGCCTCCAAAACAGCACCGCCGCCGCGGCCAGAATCACCGCTGCAAACAACAGATTGACAAGCAGTTTTTTGCGCTGCATAAACACTCCTTACTGGATGTGCAGTTCTTCCAGCTGGGCCAGCCAGGCCGCAGCCGAGGCATCGCTGGGCATCCGCCAATCGCCCCGGGGAGACAGGGTCACGCTGCCCACCTTGGGGCCGTCGGGCAGGCAGCTGCGCTTGAACTGCTGGGCAAAGAACCGCCAGTAGAAGCTCCGCAGCCACTTGTAGAGGACGGCGTCGGGATACTCGGGCCGGCCCGCAAAGGCGGCCCGGGCCAGACGGAAGATCTTGCGGGGGCCAAAGCCGAACCGCAGGACATAGTAGAGATAGAAGTCGTGGAGCTCGTAGGGGCCCACCAGTTCCTCGGTCCGCTGGGCGATCTCGCCGTCCTTGGCGGGGAGAAGCTCGGGGGACACCGGGGTATCCAGGATGTCCAGCAGGACCTGCCGCAGGGCTTCATCCCGGGCGGTATCCGCCTCATACCGGACCAGATGGCGCACCAGGGTCTTGGGGACGCCGGCATTGACGCCGTACATGCTCATATGGTCGCCGTTGTAGGTGGCCCAGCCCAAAGCCAGCTCGGACAGGTCGCCGGTGCCCACCACAAAGCCGCCGTTGAGGTTGGCAATGTCCATCAGCTCCAGGGTGCGGACCCGGGCCTGGCTGTTTTCAAAGGTGACATCGGGGGTCTGGCCGTCGTGGCCGATGTCGGCGAAATGGCTGCGGACGGTGTTGGTGATGTTGACTTCCCGGAAGGACACCCCCAGCTCCTGGCAGAGGATTTCGGCGTTGCTGCGGGTCCGCCTGGTGGTGCCGAAGCAGGGCATGGTCACCGCCAGTACATCCGAGGCCGGCCGGCCCAGCTGGTGCATGGCGCGGGCCGTCACCAGCAGCGCCAAACAGCTGTCCAGGCCGCCCGAAATGCCGATGACCGCGGTCTTGGCGCGGGTGTGCTCGATCCGCTTGGCCAGGCCGTCGGCCTGCATCTTGAGGATCAGCTCGCACCGCTCGGCCCGGCGGCGGCGGTCGCCCGGCACAAAGGGAGCCGGATCAATCCGCCGGGTCAGGACGGTATCGGTGACCTCCAGGTCAAAGGAAACGGTCTGATAGCCCTCCTCCGAGGGGACAAAACTGGTATTCCGGGCCCGCTCGGCCAGCATCCGGGCGCAGTCCAGCTCGGTCTCGGCATCGCCGCCCCCAAAGGGCAGGGCCTCGGCCAGCATCGAACCGTTTTCGGCAATCAGGCTGTGCCCGGCGAACACCATGTCCTGGGTGCTCTCGCCGTGACCCGCCGAGGCGTAGAGATAACAGCAGAGGAGCCGGGCCGACTGGTTGGCCACCAGGGCGCGGCGGTACTCCGCCTTCCCCACCGTCTCATCGCTGGCCGACAGGTTGGCGATGACGGTGGCTCCGGCCAGGGCATGGAAGGTGGAAGGAGGCAGGGCGCTCCACAGGTCCTCGCACAGCTCCACGCCCAGCACGAATTCCGGCATCTGCCGGCAGGCAAACAGGAGGGAGGTACCGAAGGGCACCTCCTGGCCGCAGACCGTCACAGTCCGAACCGTCCTGCTGCCGGGGGTGAAGTGGCGCTTCTCGTAAAATTCCCCGTAGTTGGGCAGGCAGGTCTTGGGGACCATGCCCAGCAGACGGCCGCGGCAGAGCACCGCGGCGCAGTTGTACAGCTTGCCGCCTGTCAGCAGGGGCAGGCCCACCAGGGCCACCAGGTCCAGCGCTTCGCTGGCCCTGCGGATTTCCTCCAGCCCCTCCAGGGCGGCCTGCTGTAAGGCCTGCTGGAAAAACAGGTCCCCGCAGGTATAGCCGGTGAGGCAAAGCTCCGGCAAAACCGCCAGCTTGACCCCGCGCCCGGCGCAGTCGTTGAGGGCCGAGACAATCTGTCCGGCATTATAGGCGCAGTCCGCCACCCGCAGCGCGGGAGAAAGGGCCGCTGCTTTCAAAAAACCATCCTTCATACGTGACACATCCTGTCCATTTTGACACCAAGGATTTGGCGCTCCCAAAGAGTTGTAACGGTTTTAGTATAGCACATTTTCACCAAAACGAAAAGAAACAATCTGTTAAAAGCGCAGAAAAAAGAGGCCTGCACCGCGCAGGCCCCAAAACTTCTCAAGCGGAAAACGAGATAGACCGTAAGCCGGGTTCTGTATTAAACGACGATCTGTCTAGACCCGCCATTGCTGACGGGTTCGTGCCGCCTTCAGGACACGCGAGCAGCGCTGTACGTCCCATATAGGCGTTGCTTCCGGTAGGGTTTACAAAGCCGGATGGTCACCCATCCGCTGGTGAGCTCTTACCTCGCCCTTTCATCCTTACCGCGCCCGGGGGCGCGGCGGTTTGCTTTCTGTTGCACTTTCCCTGGGGTCACCCCCGGCTGCCGTTAGCAGTTACCGTGCTCTGCGAAGCCCGGACTTTCCTCAGAGCGGTCAAGCCGCCCCGCCGCCGTATGTTCCACTCGTTTTCCACGCTACATGATACCATAATCGGCCGTTATTTGCAAGTCTTGGGATTTTTTGCTATACTGATAAATATCTTTCATCTTTCGGACCAAAAGGAGGGCCCAGGTCATGCGTCTGTATTTCCCGGTGCCTCCCCAGGCGGGAACCGACGGGGTTTTGCTCCGCGCCTTCCTGCGGGAATGCCGCCTGTCCACCGATCTGCTGCGGGCGGTGAAATTCCACGGCGGCGGCTTTTGGGCCGACGGCCGGCCGGTGCTGGCCAATCAGCGGGTCTTTCCGGGACAGGTCATCTCCTTTTCCCTGCCCGGGGAGGAGGGCGGCTGCACCCCTCAGGAGGAGATCCCGGTGCGGATCGCCTACGAGGATTGTTTTGCGGTGGTGCTGGACAAGCCCGCCGGCCTGGCGGTTCACCCCACCCTCAACTATCCCGGCGGCACCCTAGCCAACGGCTACGCCGCCCTTCGTCTGGCAGCCGGCCGCAGCCCGGTCTTTCGGCCGGTCAACCGGATTGACAAGGACACCAGCGGTCTGGTGCTGGCAGCCCAAAACGCCTATGCCGCTCCCCTGCTGGCCCAAAACGTGGAAAAGCTCTACTACGCCGTGGCCGAAGGGGAACTGCCCCTCGGCCCGGGGGTCATCGACGCCCCCATCGGGCGGCGGGGCGACAGCATCATCGGCCGGTGCGTCACCCCCGACGGCAAGCCCAGCCGGACCGAGTATACCATTATAAAAGCCGAAAAGGGCCTCAGCCTGGCGGCCTGCGTGCCGGTCACCGGCCGCACCCATCAGATCCGGGTCCACTTTGCTTCCATCGGCCATCCCCTGGCCGGCGATGACCTCTACGGCGGCCATCGGGACCGGATCCAGCGGCAGGCCCTCCATTGCGCCCGCCAGCGGTTCCGGGTGCCGGAAGGCCATCCCATGCCCGACGGCTTTTGGGTGGACACCCCTCTCCGGCTGGCCCCTGTCACCGTCGAAAGCCCCCTGCCTCCCGACATAATTGCGTTATTTTCGTGAAAAGTCGGTGAAAGCTTGATCCAAATTCTGTGCAAAACCTTGCCTCATGGCCTGCACGGTGTATAATTTAGAGTAAGAACGTACGGTCCGGCAGCCGCTGGTCTGGCCGGGCTGTATTTTTATGCGCATTCTTTGCGCCGGCGGGACGGGTTGACAGCTCCGTTCCCCCCTTTCCCGGCACTGTCCGGGTTCCTCTGCTTATTTCTTCGGATTTACAGATAGATGGATCCAATCCCACCGGAAGGAGAACCACTCTTTTGATCGACGATAAAATCCAGGAGCAGCAGGACGGCCAGCAGGCCACCCCGCCTCCCCTGACAACCAAACAAAAACTGCGGGCTCTCTGGGCCCAGCTCCAGTGCATCAGCCTGCTGCGCCGGCATCATTTCCGCACCCGCACCCGCCGCCGCATGGAGGGATTCGGCGCCTTTTTCCGCCGTTTCCCCCTGTTCCGCCAGACCGGCGATTTTCTGTATTCGCTGGGCTTTGCGGGCGAATATACCATGATTCAGGCCGGCCGGGCCATCGAGTCGGCCGCCCTCTGGCTGGCTGCCGCTTTCCTGCGGGCCTGGCACGATGTGGCGGAGACCGCCTTTCCCGGCGCCCGGACCGTCCTGCGGGAACTGTTCGGACCCGTCTATGTATTCTTCCGTGGCATCCGCAATATCTGGGTCTACGGCACCGGCGTGCGCCGGGAAAAAGGCTTTTGGGCCGGCATCGCGGCCGACCTCCAATACCTGGGCCGGGGCGCCGTCCGCTATGCCGGCCTGCTGCCCCGGATGGTGGTCTACCTGCTGCCCCTGGGCGCGCTGGCGGTCCTGCTGGCGGTGGTCCAGGTCATGGTGGGCAGTCCCTATACCCTGGCCGTGGATGTCAACGGCATCACGGTGGGCCATGTAGCCAACGAGGATGTCTTTGATTCGGCCCGGGAGGACGTGCTCCAGCGTGTCAACTACGCCGGCACCAGCGGCGAAACCGAACTGACCATCGAGCCCACCTACCGGCTGGCCATTTCCAGCGATGTGCTGGACGAAAGCCAGATGGCCGACGCCATTTTGTCGGCCGTCAGCGACGAGATCAGCGAGGGCACCGCCCTGTATCTGGACGGGGAACTGACCGCCGTCTGTGCCGAGGGCGACCAGCTTCAGCTGTACCTGGACGGGATGCTGGAGGCCTACAAGGACCCCGACGATCCCACCGCCGTGGTCAGCTTCAACCGGACCGTCACCCTGGAGGACGGCCTGTATTTCACCGACAGCTTTATGGCCTATGCGGACGTGGTGTCCCTGCTGTCGGGGGTGCGGCAGGCAGAACGGGTCTACACCGTTCAGCAGGGCGACAGCATCAGTCTGATTGCCACCAAGAACAACCTGACCACCGCCGAACTGTGCGAGCTCAACGGCATCACCACCGAAACCGCCATCTTCCCCGGGGACGAGCTGATTGTCACCCGTGAGGAGGCCATGCTGGAGGTTCAGATCACCAAGACCGTCACCTGGACCGAGGAGATCCCCTTCACCACCCAGAAAACCCAGTCCAGCGAATATGCCTTCGGCACCACCCACATCGTCCAGGAGGGCGAAAACGGCATCCGCACCATCACGGCCCAGAATGTCTACTCCACCGACGGCACCCTGCTGGAACAGACCATCACCAGCAGCGAGATCACCAAGGAACCGGTGACCAAGGAGATTGTGGTGGGCACCAAGCTGCCCAGCGGCAGCGTGGCCCAGGTGGGCAGCGGCACCTTTATCTGGCCGGTGCCCAAATACACCTATTGTTCCCGCTGGTACTCCAGCAGTCACAAGGGCGTGGATATCTGCGCCGCCGCCGGCACGCCCATCTATGCGTCGGCCAGCGGCGTGGTCAGCAAGGCCGGCTATGAGCGGAACGGCGCAGGCTCCGGCTACGGCTATTCCATCATCATCAACCATGGCAACGGCTACAGCACCGTCTATGCACACTGCCTGTCTCTGACCGTCAGCGCCGGACAGGCTGTCAGCCAGGGCCAGCTGATCGGTTATGTGGGCTCTACCGGACGTTCCAGCGGCAACCACTGCCACTTTGAGATCCGGTACAACGGCCGCTATCTGCCCCCCCAGAACTATTTCAACAAATAAAAGGACCGGCGCATCCCGCGCCTGCCGTTCATTTCATCCAACGTTCAACCAAAAGGAGGTCTGTCCCTATGTCTACTCCCCACATTGCCGCCGAGCCGGGTGATTTCGCCAAAACGGTCCTGATGCCCGGGGACCCGCTGCGGGCTCAGTTCATTGCTGAGACCTTTTTGCAGGATGTCCGCCAGGTGACCGCCGTCCGCGGGATGCTGGGCTTTACCGGCACCTACCAGGGCCGCCCCATCAGCGTGATGGGCAGCGGCATGGGTATGCCTTCCATCGGTATCTACTCCTATGAGCTGTTCAAGTTCTACGGCGTCGACAACATCGTCCGCATCGGCTCCGCCGGCAGCTACACCGACAAGGCCAAGCTGTTCGACGTGGTGCTGGCTTCCGGCGCTGTCAGTGAGTCCAGCTATGCCAAGGTTCAGAGCGGTTTTGAGGGCCACATCACCTTCCCCAGCCGGGAGCTGAACGAAAAGCTGCGGGCTTCCGCTGCCAAACAGGGTATCCCCCTCATCGAGGGAAACATCCACTCCGCCGATGTGTTCTACCGCCAGCCCTCGGACGAAAAGCCCACCTACTGGGAAAAGCTGCGGGACGAGCGGGGCTGTGTCTGCGTGGAGATGGAGAGCTTCGCCCTCTTTGCCAACGCCCAGGTCCTGGGCAAGCATGCCGCCTGCCTGCTGACCATCTCGGACAGCTTTGTCTCCCCCGAGATCACCACCGCCGAACAGCGCCAGAAGAGCTTCACCGACATGATGAAGGTGGCCCTGGGCGCCGAATATTGAGGAGAACGCCATGTCTGAACTTACCCGGGAGGAAAAACAGGCGCTGATCCGTCTGGCCCAGCAGGCGCGCACCCGGGCGGTGGCCCCTTACAGCCGCTTCACGGTGGGGGCGGCCCTCCGCAGCACCGACGGCCAGATCTTCACCGGCTGCAACATTGAAAACGCCGCCTTCACTCCCACCAACTGCGCCGAGCGCACCGCCCTGTTCAAGGCGGTCAGCGAGGGGGTCACCCAGTTCACCGATCTTGCGGTGGTGGGCGCCCGGATCGGCGAGGTCAACGAGCTGGTCACCGGCCCCTGCGGTGTCTGCCGCCAGGCCCTGTATGAGTTCTGCGGGCCGTCCCTGAATGTCATCATGGCCAAGACCCCTGACGACTTCATCGAGCGGACTTTGGGCGAGCTTCTGCCCTTCGGTTTCGGCCCTGCCAACATCTGACGCAAATTACCTAAAATTCCAAAGCGAAGCGCCCGTGTTTGTGTTGGTTTTTGCTATTTTCCTACCAGATTTGTAAAGAATTTGTAATGGAAAACGGCTTGAACCTCACACATTTTCTAGCTATACTGGAATACAGAGAATGCGGTGCTGTGTCCCCGCGTTCCATACATGTATCTGTCCGAAAATGGTTGCAGACAACTAAAAGGAGAGAATTCTTATGAATATGATTTCGCGTCGTAAGTTTATGGCCGTGGCTGGCGCAGCCGCTGCTGTTTCTGTTCTGACCGCCTGCGGCAGCTCTTCCAGCACCGCTTCCTCCACCGCTTCCTCCACCGCTTCTTCTGCCGCTTCCAGCGCTGCCTCCGGCGAGACCGCTGAGGGCTCCACTGTTTCTTATGTGGCTCTGTGCTGCGATACCGGCACCATCGACGATGAGAGCTTCAACCAGGCCTGCTGGACTGCCGTTGAGAACTACATGGGCGACAACTGCCAGTACTACATCCCCGAGGCTGACGCTTCCGACGAGGAGCGCGAGACCATGATCCGCCGCGCTGTCAGCGACGGCGCCGACACCATCGTCTGCGTCGGCTACCTGTACGGCGCTTCCCTGGCCTGGGCTGCTGAGCAGTACCCCGACATCCGCTTCATCGCCATCGACGTGACCCAGGGCGATATCGGCACCGACTCCATCCCCGCCAACTGCTACTGCATCACCTTCAAGGAGGAGCAGGCAGGCTATCTGGCAGGCTATGCTGTCACCAAGGATGGCTTCACCAAGCTGGGCTTCCTGGGCGGCATCGCTGTTCCCGCCGTCATCCGCTACGGCTACGGCTACATCCAGGGCATCGACGCAGCTGCCCAGGAGACCGGCAACCCCGTTGAAGTGAACTACTTCTACGGCGGCCAGTTCTACGGCGACGCCAACATCACCTCCCGTATGGAGGGCTGGTACTCCAACGGCACCGAGATCGTCTTTGCCTGCGGCGGCGGCATCTACACCTCCGCTCTGGAGGCTGCCACCAAGAACAACGGCTATGTGGTGGGTGTCGACGTTGACCAGAACTACATCGGCGCCAACGGCGTGGCCGACGGCACCTATACTTACAACCCCTTCATCACTTCCGCTATGAAGCAGCTGACCGTGGCTGTGGAGGCCGCTCTGGGCGACATCGATGACGGCAACTGGTCCACCATCGCCGCCACCAACGGCAACTTCGGCCTGCAGGAGGGCGACTATGTCGGTCTGCCCACCGCAGAAGGCAGCTGGAACTTCCGCACCTTCACCGTCGAGGAGTACGAGGCCGTCAAGGAGAAGATCGCTTCCGGCGAGATCGTGGTCGACAACTCCAGCGAGGACAGCGTCAAGCCCGAGACCAGCGACCTGGTCACCGTCAACTACATCCAGTAACATTCGGGCTGGACAAGCTTTCAGACTCTGCAGGGGCAGGGCATCCATTGGGTGCCCTGCCCTTTTTGTTTGGGGATGAGGGGGCAAAAATACAGGATTTTTACCCTTCTTTCTTTCACATGTTTTGGGCGATCTGTTGAAAAATCGCCTTTCTTTTTTGTCAAATCCAGCGGTTTCAGAAAGGCCCTTCCTTTTCTGGTACAAATTCCCTTTCTTTTTTGCAAAATGCCAGATTTTGGGACATATTTTCCTTGCAAATCAGCATTAGAATACGTTATAATGGATAAAGTGATAACAATGCGTCACCACCATGTGAAAGGAGAGTGAGCAGATTGGCCGAGGATTATGTGATCGAGATGCTCCACATTACCAAGGAATTCCCTGGCATCAAGGCGAACGATGATATTACCCTCCAACTGCGCAGAGGTGAGGTTCACGCCTTGCTGGGCGAAAACGGCGCCGGCAAGAGTACCCTGATGAGCGTGCTGTTTGGTCTGTATCAGCCCGAGCAGGGCAAGATCCTGAAGGACGGCAAGGAGGTCCAGATCCGCAACCCCAACGATGCCAATGCCCTGGGCATCGGCATGGTCCACCAGCACTTCAAGCTGGTGGAATGCTTCACGGTGCTGGACAATATCATCCTGGGCGTGGAGCCCAACAAGATGGGCTTTCTGCAGAAAGCCGAGGCCCGCAAAAAGGTCATCGCCCTGAGCGAAAAGTACGGCCTGCGGGTGGACCCCGACGCCCTGGTCAGCGACATTTCGGTGGGCATGCAGCAGCGCGTCGAGATTTTGAAGATGCTCTACCGGGACAACGAGATTCTGATTTTTGACGAGCCCACCGCCGTCCTGACCCCCCAGGAGATCGACGAACTGATGGAGATCATGCGGGGCTTCAAGAAGGAGGGCAAGAGCATCCTGTTCATCACCCACAAGCTCAACGAGATCATAGCGGTGGCCGACCGGTGCACCGTCCTGCGGAAGGGCAAATATGTGGGCGTGGTGAACATTGCCGACACCAACCAGGAAGAACTGTCCCGGATGATGGTGGGCCGTGACGTTCAGCTCCAGGTGGACAAGGCTCCCGCCCACCCCGGCGAGGTGATTCTGGACGTTCAGCATGTGGACGTGCCCAGCACCACCCACAAAAAGAGCGCGGTGCGGGATGTCTCCTTCCAGGTGCGGGCCGGCGAAATCGTCTGCCTGGCCGGCATCGAGGGCAATGGCCAGACCGAGTTTGTCTACGGCCTCACCGGCCTGGAAAAAGTCACCAAGGGCAAAATCACCTTCTGCGGTCAGGACATCACCCACGCTTCCATACGGGACCGCTCCAAGGCGGGCATGAGCCACATTCCCGAGGACCGGCACAAGCACGGCCTGGTTTTGGACTACACTTTGGAGAAAAATATGGTCCTGCAGCGGTACTGGCAGCCCGAATTTCAAAATCACGGCTTCATCCGCAAGGACAAGGTCCGGGAATACTCCGACCGGCTGATTGAGCAGTACGATGTCCGCAGCGGTCAGGGCAGTGTGACCATTGCCCGCAGCATGTCGGGCGGCAACCAGCAAAAGGCCATCATCGCCCGGGAGATCGACCGGGACCCCAAGCTGCTGGTGGCTGTCCAGCCCACCCGCGGCCTGGACGTGGGCGCCATCGAGTATATCCACCGCCAGATTGTGGCCCAGCGGGACGCCGGCAAGGCGGTTCTGCTGGTGAGCCTCGAACTGGATGAGGTCATGAACCTGTCCGACCGAATCCTCGTCATGTACGAGGGCGAGGTCGTGGGCGAGTTTGACCCCAAGACCACCACCGTCCAGGAGCTGGGCCTGTATATGGCCGGCGCCCGCAAGCAGGGGAAAGGAGAATAAGCGCTTTATGGATACCAAGAAAAAGATGCTTTCCCGCAGCGGCAGCGGCCGGTCGGCCTTTATCAGCGTGCTGGCGGCCCTGCTGTGCATCCTGATCGGCCTGTTCTGCGGCTATCTGGTGCTGCTGGCCATCAATGCCGAGCACGCCTGGACCGACGGTTTTGTCCGCATTCTGATGGGCGGCTTTTATGATGCGCCCTACGGCGTCGGCCGCACCCTGGCCAACGCCGCGCCGTTGATTATGACCGGTCTTTCGGTGGCCTTCGCCTTCAAAACCGGCCTGTTCAACATCGGCGCCGCCGGTCAGTACACCCTGGGCGCCTATGGTGCCCTCTACTGTGCCATCGTCCTTCACCTGCCCTGGTATCTGAGCCTGATTGTGGCCACCCTCCTGGGCGGCCTGTGGGGCGCCATTCCCGGCCTGTTCAAGGCTTACCTGAACATCAACGAGGTCATCACCTCCATCATGTTCAACTGGATTGGCCTGTACCTGGTCAATGAAATCATCTACGGCAACGGTTCCGGCGTCATGTACGATTCCCGCAACACCCGCACCTGGAACCTCCGCCGGATGGAAGGGGCCGAGGGCGTCACCATCCCCGATTTCGGCCTGAACGACATGTTCCAGACCAACAGCACCACCATTGCCATCTTCCTGGCCATCGTGGTGGCTGTGGTGATCTGGGTCATCCTGGAAAAGACCACCTTTGGCTATGAGCTGAAGGCCGTCGGCCTCAACAAGAACGCCGCCCGCTATGCCGGCATCAACGAAAAGAAAAACCTGGTCCTCTCGATGGTCATCGCCGGCGCCCTGGCCGGTTTCGGCGCGGGCCTGTACTACCTGTCCGGCGTGTCCGAGTGGAACCCCCTGAACTCCACCACCCTGCCGGCCATGGGCTTCAACGGCATTTCGGTGGCCCTGCTGGCCAGCTCCAACCCCATCGGCACCATCTTCTCGGCCCTGTTCATCTCCCACATCACGGTGGGCGGCTCCTTCCTCTCCACCCGCTACTATCCCACCGAGGTGGCCGACCTCATCAGCGGCATCATCATCTATCTGTGCGCCTTCTCGATGCTGTTCCGCGGCAAGATCGCCAAGCTCCTGTCCGGCGGCAAGCGGGCCGATAAAAAGGAGGGCTAAGTTATGCTGTTACTGATTAAATATACCCTGCTGTACGGCATCGTTCTGATGCTGGTGGCCCTGGGCGGCATGTTCAGCGAGCACTCCGGCATCATCAACATCGCCCTGGAAGGCATCATGGTCATCGGCGGCGTCGCCGGCGTCCTGGCCCTGACCATGCTTCCCTCCTCCATGCCCGCCTGGCTGATTGTGGTCCTCTCGATCCTGGTTTCGGCCCTGGCCGGCATGGTCTATTCCCTGCTGCTGGCCTTTGCCTCCATCAACCTGAAGGCCGACCAGACCATCGGCGGCACCGCCCTGAACCTGCTGGCCACGGCGGTGGCGGTGGTTTTGGCCAAATATTTCAGCGAGAGCGGCAGCGCCAAGCTCAACTACACCAACCGCCCCTTCCTGTTCTCCATCGGCGGGCTGGAACTCAGCGTCTTTGTCCCCCTGGGCATTGTCCTGCTGATTATCAGCTATATCGTCATGTACAAGACCCGCTTCGGCCTCCGGCTGCGGGCCTGCGGCGAACATCCCCAGGCGGCCGACTCGGTGGGCATCAACGTCTACAAGATGCGGTATGCCGGCGTCCTGATCTCGGGCGCCCTGGGCGCCATCGGCGGCATGGCCTATATTGTGCCCCCCGTCCAGACCTGGAACTTTGAGGTGGGCGTCGCCGGCGCCGGCTTCCTGGCCCTGGCGGTCATGATCTTCGGCCAGTGGAAACCCTTCCACATCTTTGGCGCGGCCATGTTCTTCGCCGTGTTCAAGAGCCTGGCCAACATCGCCGACTCCACCTTCCTGGCCAACCTGGGCTGGTCCAGCAACATCTACAACATGATGCCCTTCATCGCATCCATGATTATCCTCGCGTTCACTTCCAAGAACAGCATGGCCCCCAAGGCCGAGGGTATCCCCTACGACAAGGGCTCCCGTTAATCCCACACGGCACAAGCGGCGGCAGGCGGCAACGGCTTGCCGCCGTTTTTGCTCTCTGGAAAGGAGGCGATCCCCATGCAGAAAGTCCTGGTCATCGGCTGTCCCGGGGCCGGCAAGAGCACCTTTGCCCGGGCCCTGCGGGACAGCACCGGCCTGCCCCTCCACTATCTGGACTGTCTCTGGCACCGGCCCGACGGTTCCCACGTCACCCCCGAGGCCTTTGACGCCGCCCTGACCGCCGTGATGGACGGACCTGCCTGGATCATCGACGGCAACTATCTGCGCACCATGGAGCCCCGGATGGCGGCCTGCGACACCATCTTCCTGCTGGACTATCCCCTGGAGGTCTGTCTGGCCGGGGCTCAAAGCCGGGTGGGGGTCCGGCATGAGGACCTCCCCTGGGTGGAAACCGAATTTGACCCGGAATTCCGTCAGTGGATTCTGGACTTTGGCCGGGACCAGCGGCCCGAACTGCTCCGCCTGCTGGCGCAGTACCAGCCCGGGCGGGAAGTCCACATCTTCCAGTCCCGGCACCAGGCCCACTGTTATCTGTCCGCCCTGGCCGCCGCCCAACCGGCCGCGGGCCTGGTCCGCCTCCGGCCCTACCGGGAGGGGGACGGCCCGGCTCTGGCGGCCCTGTTCCACGAGACGGTCCACACCGTCAACGCCGCCCACTACACCCCCGCTCAGCTGGAGGCCTGGGCCCCTGCCGATGGACCCGAGCCGGCGGACTGGGCGGCGCGCTTCCGGGAACATATCTCCCTGGTAGCGGAAATCCAGGGACAGCTGGCAGGCTTTGCCGACCTGGACCCCGCCTCCCACTACCTGGACCGGCTCTATGTCAGCCGGGATTTCCAGCGCCGCGGGGTGGCTTCGGCTCTCTGCGACGCCCTGGAAAGCGCCGCGCCGGGACACCCCATCCTCACCCACGCTTCCATCACCGCCCGGCCCTTTTTCGAGCGGCGGGGCTACCGGGTGACCCGGGCCCAGCAGGTGGAATGCCGCGGGGTATCCATGCGCAATTTTGTGATGGAAAAGCTGTGAATTTTTTGTTTGATCTGGTCCAAAGCCCTTGCTTTGACGAAAAAGTCATACTATACTGAAATCACCACAATCCACCTCGGGACAGGAGTGAAAACCATGCGTATCTACGATCTGATTGCAAAGAAACGGGACGGCGGGACCCACACCCGCGCCGAACTGGAAACCCTCATCAACGGCTATGTGGCGGGCGAGGTGCCCGACTACCAGATGGCGGCCTGGATGATGGCGGTCTACCTGCGGGGAATGACCGACGAGGAGACCGCCCTTTTGACCGATGTCATGGCCCACAGCGGCGAGATGGTGGACCTGTCTCCCATTGCGGGCATCAAGGTGGACAAGCATTCCACCGGCGGCGTCGGCGACAAGACCACCCTGGTGATTGCGCCCATTGCGGCGGCCTGCGGGGTCAAGATTGCCAAGATGAGCGGCCGGGGACTGGGCCACACCGGCGGCACCATCGACAAGATGGAGAGCGTTCCCGGCACACGCACCGCCCTCAGCCAGGAAGAATTCTTCGCCCAGGTGAACCGGATCGGGATTTCGGTCATCGGGCAGAGCGAAAACATCGCGGTGGCGGACAAAAAGATGTATGCCCTGCGGGACGTGACCGCCACCGTCAGCTGCATTCCCCTGATTGCCTCCAGCATCATGTCCAAAAAGCTGGCTTCCGGCTCGGACGCGATTTTGCTGGACGTGACCACCGGCACCGGCGCCTTCATGAAAACGGTGGAGGAGAGCATCGAGCTGGCCAAGCTGATGGTGTCCATCGGCACCCACCACGGCCGCAAGGTAGCCGCCATGATTACCGACATGGACACCCCTCTGGGCCACAACATCGGCAACAGCCTGGAAGTGATGGAGAGCATGGAGGTGCTGAAGGGCCGGGGCCCGGCCGACCTGACCGAAGTCTGTCTCCAGCTGGCCACTTACATGCTGGTGCTGGCGGGCAAGGGCACCCCGGAAGAGTGCCGGGCCATGGCCCAACAGGTGATTGCCGACGGCAGCGCCTTTGCCAAGTGCAAAGAGATGTTCGCGGCCCAGGGCGGCGACATCCGGGTACTGGAGGACTACAGCCTGTTTGCCCAGCCCGCGGCCCGGTACGAGCTCTTGGCCGACGCCGACGGCTACATTGTGGAGAACGACGCCGAGAAGATTGGCACCGCCAGCGTCCTTCTGGGGGCCGGACGGGAGAAAAAAGGCGATCCCCTGGACTATGCCGCCGGCATCATCCTCCACAAGAAGCGGGGCGACTACGTCCGCCGGGGCGAGAGCCTGGCCACCTTCTGCGGTGCGCCCGACCGTTTTGCAGCCGCCGAGGAAGCCTACCGCGCCGGTCTCAAGATTGGCCCCGAAAAGCCCTCTGATCTGCCCCTGATCTACGCCATCGTCACCGACACCGGCGTCTCTTACTTTTCTGAAGAAAAGTAAGCAAAAGACTTTTGACTGGGTACCATAAACTTTCCGGGTCTCCGGCAGTTCCGCGGGACCTTTACGCTCCGGCTCGCTCGTTGCGTTTGGGGCTGTGCCCCGGTACGATGCAAGGTTTTTGAATGCTGGGTTTATATGTAACTAGGCATCATAAACGTTGAAATATCAAAAGATGTTTAATGCAGTTACACCGAAGCGTATCCAGAATATCGAATTTGATAAATGGCAACTCGGAAAAACGCTCAAGCTATTGTAGCATGACGCAATCAAACTATGAACTTGGTTATTCGAGTATCATTGAATCTAAGCAGTAAAAACCAAATATAAACCATGCCCCCGTCTTCATACAGACGGGGGCTTTTTTCAGTGAATATAGGTTATATGAAACTTTACATCGTACCGGGCCGCAGGCCCAAACGTAACGAGCGAGCCGGAGCGTAAAGGCCCCGCGGAACTGCCGGAGACCCGAAAACTTTATGGTACACAGTAAAAAGTCTTTTGCCTACTTTTCTTCAGAAAAGTAGGCGGCCTCTACCACATGGGCAGCCAGCACCGAGGTAGTCATGGCGCCCACGCCCCCCGGCACCGGGGTGATGGCTGCCACCACCGGCTCAGCCTCCGCAAAGCGGACATCGCCGCAGAGTTTGCCGTTTTCGTCGGTGTGGATGCCCACATCCACCACCGTCTGACCCGGGGCGAGGCAGTCCCCGCCGATGGCGCCCCGTTTGCCCATGGCCACCACCAAAACGTCCGCCTGACGGCAGATTTCGGGGAGGTTCCGGGTCCGGGAATTGCAGATGGTGACGGTGGCGTTTTTCCGGTCCAGCAGCATGGCCGCCGGTTTTCCCACCACCAGGCTGCGGCCCACCACCGTCACCCGCTTGCCCTCCAGGGGAATGCCGTAGAAATCCAGAATTTCCACGCAGGCCTGTGCCGTACAGGGGGGATATCCCACCCCGCTGCCGGTAAAGACGCCCGCCAGAGAGGCGTCGGTGATGCCGTCCACGTCCTTTTCCGGGGCCAGGGCGGCACGGACCGCCTTGTCGTCCACCTGGGCCGGCAGGGGCCGGAAAATCAAACAGCCGTGGATGCCGGGGTCCTGGTTGATCTCCTCCACAACCGCCAGAAGCTGGGCCTGGGAGGCGTCGGCTTCCAGCAGATAGGGCTTCACCGCGACCCCCACCTTGGCGCAGCGGTTGATGACCCCCCGCTCATAGGACAGGTCATCTTCCCGGGCCCCCATTCGCACCACCGCCAGGGTCGGGACAATCCCTCGGGCTGTCAGGGCGGCAGCCCGGGCGGCGGTTCTTTCATTCATGGCGGCAGCTGCCTGCGCGCCCTTTAAAAGCGTTGCCATGGTTCAGTTTCCTCCCAGCTGTCCGCAGACGTTGGCATAGACCGCCTCGGCCCGCGGGACATATTCCTTCAGCATCTGTTCCACCTGGGCATCCAAAACCGACGCCCGGTCCCGGTCGGCCATCAGGCGGGTGTTGACACTGACATTCAAACCGGCGCCTTCCAGGGCCGCCCGGCAGAACACCGCGCCGCACCCTGCGTCTGACACCGCCAAACTGCTTCCTTTGGCCTGGTATTCCTCCAGAAGGGCGATGGCCTCACAACAGCACGCCATGATTTCCAGGGGCACGGCCGCGGCTTTTTCCAGGGCGGCGGCCATGATTTCCGCCCGGGACGGGTCATCCTTCGGAATGGAATAGGCTTTGGCCAGGGGCGCAAAGGCCTCTGCGTCCGCTTCCACCAGCCCTTCCAGCCGGACCCGCAGAGCGGCCGCCCGTTCATTCAGGGCCAGGATGTCCGGCTCCACGGCGGCGTATTTCTTTTTGCCCACCGTCAGGCAGCCCACCATGTTCCCCAGGGCTGTGCCCACCGCACCCACCAGGGCCGATGCGCCGCCGCCCCCGGGCACGGCTGCTTTGGAGGCCAGTTCTTCCAGAAACTGCCCACAGCTTTTGTCCATCATTTCCATCTGTAAATCCCCCTCTCGGTGACAACCCCATCCAGGCGGACATCCAGCGGCCCCGCGGCGGCCGCCTCCACCCTCTGTACTTCGTAAGCGATGCCGTACACCGCCGCGCCGGTGCACCGGGGCAGATACCGGTCATAATAGCCTTTGCCCATCCCCACCCGGCGGCATTCCGCATCAAAGGCGGTACAGGGCACCAGCACCAAATCCAGCGTCTCGGGCGGCAAAATTTCTGCCCGGTCCAGCACCGGCGCCAGGATGCCATAAGCGCCCGCTTCCCAGCCGTTTTCTGCCGCCGGAACAGCCGCTGTCAGGCTGCACGCCGGCCCGCAGACCGGCCAGGCAATCTTCCGGCCCGGCCGTCCCGGGTCCTGCAGCAAATCCGCCAGGTCCGGTTCCCCGCCGAAGGCTGCATAGCCCAGCACCCGGCCCGCCTTCTGCCAAACCGGCAGCGCTGCAATCCGGCTGCAAATCGCCGCATCGGCTGCCCGCCGGGTCTCCGGGTCCAGCGCCCGCCGCGCGGCCATTCCCTGCCGCCGCTGGGCCTGTTTGGTTTGGTCCAGGGTCATTGCTCCGGCCTCCTTTCCCTGATTGGGTTTTATCGCAGCCCGCTCAGGAGTCAAAATAAAACAGTTCCTCAAACTTCTTGTCCAGTGCAATGCAGAGAATCAGGGCCAGTTTGGCGGTGGGGTTGAACTGGCCTGTTTCAATCGAACTGATGGTATTGCGGGAGACGCCCACCATCGATGCCAGCTGCGCCTGGGACAGTCCCGCCGCCGCCCGAGCTTCCTTGAGCCGGTTTTTCAGGATCAATTCTGAATTCATACGTCGCCTTCCCTCACAGGTGCAGTCCGAACTGCACCGAAAAGATCACAAACGCCGCCAGGCAGCACAGGCCGCCCACCAGGTTGACCCGCATTTTCAGCCGCCGGTACAGCCACAGATGCACAAAGGCCGCATACCCCGTGGCAATGGCCGGGTAGTCCCACACGTCGGCCTGGGCCAGGCCCGACGCCCAGGCGTGCCCCGCCCGCACCAGCCAGAAAGCCGCGCACAGCCCTACAATCGCCAGCGTGCTGTACCGCAGGATCTGCCCCCGGACCTGTTCCTCATATTCGCCATTGCCCTCCTGCCGTGCTCTGCGCAGGATTTCTTCCTTTTTCATGGAACCGCCTCCCTTTGGCCTGACAAGTTTTATTTACATTTTCAGTATAGCACAGACAAGTGTACTTGTCAACAAGAGAGGCCGTGCCCCAGCCGCTTATAAAAACATCCGGCCCGCACGACAGGCGCAGGGCCGGATGCAACCGGTAACATACGGATTTTGGTTATGCCCCGAACCCTGCGAGCGCTGCCAGAACAGCCGAAACCACACACTGGGCAATCACCCAGCGGATGACCACCTGTTCATCGCTCCAGCCCAGACGCTTGCGGGCGTGGTCGTGGAGGGGGGTCAGGGTATTTTTCAAGACGCTGATATGCAGGAACCGTTTGAGGCTGATTTTGATGATGCCCAGACTGCCGTCCAGAATGAACACCGCCGCCGCCAGCAGGAAGGCAAAGGGATGGCTGGACTTGAGGGCCAGCAGGGCCAGGAAAAAGCCCATGGCGCGGCTGCCCGCATCCCCCATCAGGACCGACGAGGGCTTGGCGTTGCTCCACAGATAGGCCAGCAGGGAGCCGATGAACACCACCGTGGCGGTGACATAGCTGTCCAGATGGTCGGCATACAGGGCGGCAAAGGTTCCCATGCTGACCACGGCCAGGCTGGCAGACAGGCCGTCCACGCCGTCGGTGCAGTTGACCACATTGATGCTGGCCCAGATCAGGATGATGATGAGCAGCAGGTACACCGGATAGGGCAGCACAAAATACCAGCTCAAAAACTGCACGCCGCAGCCGTTGAAATTGAGGTAGGTGATGCCGGCCACAGCCGCAATCACAAAATCGATCAGACCTTTTTTATACTCGTTCCAGGCGGTGTCGGAGGCGTCGTCCAGATAGCCCGACAGCATGGACGCAATCAGCAGGATCATATAGATCACTGTTTCCAGATGGAAGGGCATGAAGGCCAGCGACACCAGCACGATGCAGAGGACAAAAATCAATCCTGCGCCCCGGGCCTTGCCCTTGGACAGAGCGCCATCCACCGCATAGGCGCGGCCGTGGTCCTGGGGCAGACGGCCGCGGAACAAACTGGTCAGCAGGGCCGTCAGGACAAATGCCAACAGAAACGCCAGCGCATCCACCCCTCGCTGGCCGATCATAGACAATAAAATGGTAACCATGATAGCTTCCTCGATTCTCTTTTTGCATTCCTTGTTCTGTACAGAGGAAGTGTACCATGTCCAGCCCAAAAAATCAATCATAAGCTGGTCCCTTTGGCCTCCCCCGACAACCCAAACGCGCAAATCTTTCTCCCTGTCCCGGCCGGTCCCGGGCCTGTCCCCGCAAGCCTGTACCCCCATCCCGGTGCAGACCATCCTATGCGGCGGAAAAACAGGCTGCGCCCTTCCAAACAAAAACCCGCCGCATAGGTCATCCCACACGGCGGATCTTTGTTCAGGCTATGAAACCAAAGTGGATTTTTCTGCCCTCGTTGGCACCAAAAAGCCCCCAACGTCGCACCGTCAGGGGCTTTCTCCTCACGAAAAAGGAATAGGGTCAATGAGGATCAGTTCTTTGCAGCAACGGTCTGGGTAATGGAAACACCAACGACCAGTGCGTCAAAAGCGGAATCGCCTTCGCCGACGGTCTTCTCATAGGCAACGACATTGCCCTTGTAAGAGTTGGTGAATTCACCGCTGACAGTGGCTGTCTCACTCTTGAGATTCATGACGCTCAGCTTGTTGGCAATATCAGCTGCCACTTCTTCTGTGCTGTCATAAGCCTCATCGTCCACGTTGTAGACGAAGACCTTCACATAGGTTTCTTCGCCTTCGGTGGTCTGAGCAGCCCACGGAGTCAGGCTCATATCACCATAGCCAGTCAGCTGACGAACGGTGGTATTGACGCTGCGGTCTGCAACGCCATCGGTGACCTGACCAGGAACCAGCGTTCCTGCAACTTTGGAGATTGCATCGTCCAGATCCTTGCCGCCCTTCCGATAGCTCATCATGCCCTGTGCACTATTCAGAGCACTGCAAACCGTGGAAGTACGATTGTCAAGGAACTTGTTGATGCTGCTGCCGATACCGCCGCAGCCAGTCAGCATGCTGACTGCCAGGACGCCGGACAGCGCCAGGGAAAGAATGCGCTTGAGTTTCATTAGACCTTTACCTCCTTTGAAGAAGTAAAAATTTTGCCTGGGGTAACCTGTTTCGAGTCTTGGACCTTTGCGGAATGGGGACGGCCCCCACCCCGTCTAGTCATATAATAGTACAACTTCCGCGATTTGTCAATCATACCATTTTTAGCCAAGCCTTCTTCGCAAAAATTTTACATTTAACAAAAACAAGCGCCCTTGCCTTTCGGCAGGTGCGCTTGTGAGGCTCTATGCTTTTGTTTTCAAAGCGGGGAATTTGTTGATCCAAACCGGGACAGGCATCTTTTCTCCAAATCGGAAAAAATTCAAGACTTTTGAGTTGTAAATTTTTTGTTATAATCAGGTCTTGTGTTCTTCCTTGGCGGTCTGGTTGATGCCCACCCCAATCACCCAGGCGGAGGATTGATCGCTGTAGGCCTGGCGCACGCTCACCGAATAGGTATATGTATAAGAAATATAGCTGTCCGGCGTAATCTGGCGGTCTCGGTTGTCGGCGTACAGTTCGCCGTCCATCTGCTCCAGTTTGACCACGATGGCGTGGGCCACCTTTTCTTCGCTCCAGTCCCCGGGATAGAGGAACAGCCGGGACATCCGGGTCAAGCCGCTGCTGACCGGTGCGCTGAGGGCGTTGTAACGCTCGGTGCCCGAGGCATCCCGGAGCTCTGCGGCCAGGGTGCCGGTATCTTCGCCAGTGCTGGGCGTGCTGCGGCTCTTGAGCAGATGGGTAGCCGCGGCAGCGGTGCCGCTGTCCAGCTGGGTGTCGGAGGTCTGGATGGTCAGGGCGGTCATATCGTCGATCAGCTCCGCCACCCCGGGCATGCTGCGTGTGCCAACCTGTTTGGGCTGTGAACAGCCGCTCAGCACCAAAAGAACCAATCCTGCCATCAACAGGACAAGCCACTGACGTTTCCTGCGCAACGCGCATACCCCCTTCCCGGATCACACCGGCCTATAGACCCATTGACCCATTGTGTTTTTATTGTACACCGCGCAGGCAGGTTTTGTCAACTGTCAGTCTGCAGGACTTGATTTTGCGGCCCATTCCGGGTAATATGAAAGCAGTATTTTCAGCGTGCCGCCGTGCGGCAGGCGCAAAAGCGAAGGAGGATTCAGATGAAAACGATTGGGTTTATTGGATGCGGCAACATGGGCGGGGCCCTGGCCCGGGCGGTCTGCCGCACGACAGCGCCGGCCAGCGTCCTGCTGGCCAACCGCACCCCCGCCAAGGCCGAGGCGCTGGCTGCCGAACTGGGCTGCCGCACCGGCTCCAATGAGGACGCCGCCGGGTGCGACGTAATCTTCCTGGGGGTGAAACCCCAGATGATGGCCGCCATGCTGGCGCCGCTGCGGCCCGTCCTGGCCGCCCGGAAAGAGCGGTTTATCCTCTGCACCATGGCGGCAGGCCTGAGCATGGCCCAGATCCAGCAGATGGCAGGCGGCGCCTATCCGGTGATGCGGATCAATCCCAACATCCCCGCCTCTGTGGGGGAAGGGATGATCCCCTACTGTACCGAGGGTTTGACCGCCGGGGAAGAAGCTGACTTTTGCCGGCTGATGGCCGGTGCGGGCCGGATGGACCCCCTGGCTGAAAACCTGATGGACGCGGCCTGCTGTGTGTCGGGCTGCGGGCCGGCCTGGGCTTATCAGTTCATCGAGGCCCTGGCCGACGGCGGCGTGGCCTGCGGCCTGCCCCGGGCCAAGGCCCAGCAGTATGCCGCCCAGATGCTTCTGGGCAGCGCCAGGATGCTCCTGGAGAGCGGCAGCCATCCCGGCGTTTTGAAGGACGCCGTTTGCAGCCCCGGCGGCACCACCATCCAGGGGGTCCGGGTGCTGGAAGAACGGGGATTCCGGGGTGCCGTGACCGATGCGGTCATCGCCGCCTACGAAAAGACCCTCAAGATGCGGGAGGGCTGACGGGATGCGTATTGTCGTCAAGGTCGGCACCTCCACCCTCACCTATCCCACCGGCCGGCTGAACATCCGCCGCACCGAGGACCTGGTGAAGGTTCTGAGCGACCTGAAAAACGCCGGCCACGAGGTGATTTTGGTGACCTCGGGGGCCATCGGGATGGGGGTAGGCAAGCTGTCCCTGTCCAGCCGTCCCGCCGATATGGCGGGCAAGCAGGCCTGCGCCGCGGTGGGCCAGTGCGAACTGATGTATACCTATGACCGTCTCTTTGCCGAATACAACCACACCGTGGCCCAGATTCTGCTGACAGGGGTGGACGTGGAGCACACCGAGCGCCGCCAGAACTTTGAGAACACCCTGTTCCGGCTGCTGGACCTGGGGGCCCTGCCCATCATCAACGAAAACGACACCGTTTCCACCATGGAGATTTCCTCCATCGGCGACAACGACACCCTGGCCGCCATTGTGGCCTGCTGTTCCCGGGCGGATATGCTGGTACTGCTCAGCGACATCGACGGGCTGTATACCGCCAACCCCCGGACCCATCCCGACGCCCAGCTGATTCCCCTGGTGGAGACCATCACCCAGGACATCCTGAATCTGTCGGACGGGGCCGGGTCAGCCCTGGGCACCGGCGGGATGACCACCAAACTGCGGGCCGCCCAGATGGTCACCGCCGACGGCGTCGAAATGGTGATCGCCAACGGTTCCCACCCCGAATTATTGTACAAGATTGCCGAGGGCCAGCCGGCGGGCACCCGTTTTGCAGCGCGGCCCCGGCCCCACCATTGAAAAAAGGAGGCTGTCCCATGACCACACAGGAGATTCTCATTGCCGCCCGTGACGCCAAAGGCTCCCTGTCTCTGGCCGACACCCAACAGCGGAACCGTGCCCTGCTGGGCATGGCCGACGCCCTGGACGACGCGGCCAATCGCGCATCCATTCTGGCCGCCAACGCCGCCGATCTGGAGGCCGCCCGGGGCAAAATCTCGGAGGTGATGCTGGACCGGCTGGCCCTCAACGGCCAGCGTCTGGACGGGATGTCCCAGGGAATTCGGGATGTGGCCGCCCTGCCCGACCCGGTGGGAGCGGTGCTCCGCCGGATCGAGCGGCCCAACGGGCTGGTCATCGAAAAGACCGCCGTTCCCATGGGTGTGGTGGCCATCATCTACGAGAGCCGGCCCAACGTCACCAGTGACGCGGCGGCCCTGGCCCTCAAGAGCGGCAACGTCTGCGTTCTCCGCTGCGGCAAGGAGGCCTGGCGGTCCAGCAAAGCCATTGTGGACGCCCTGCGCCAGGGCATCACCGCCGCCGGGCTGCCCGCGGCGTCGGTCAGCCTGATGGAAGACACCACCCACGCTTCCGCCAACGCCCTGATGACGGCAGTGGGCTATGTGGACCTGTTGATTCCCCGGGGCGGCGCCGGCCTGATCCGGGCCTGTGTCGAAAACGCCAAGGTCCCCTGCATCCAGACCGGCACCGGCATCTGCCACATCTATGTGGACGACACCGCCGACCAGGACAAGGCCCTGGACATCATCGAAAACGCCAAGGCCAGCCGCCCCAGCGTCTGCAACGCCGAGGAGGTCTGTCTGGTCCACAAGGACATTGCCGCCGCATTCCTGCCCAAACTGGCCCGGCGTCTGGGCCCCGACCGGGAAGCCCGGGGACTCCATCCGGTGGAACTGCGGCTGGACTCCAGGGCCGCCGCCATCATCCCCGGCACCTCCGCCGGCCCCCGGGACTTTGACACCGAGTTTCTGGACTATATCCTGGCGGTGGGCGTGGTGAACGACGTACAGCAGGCCATCGGGCACATTGCAGAACACTCCACCGGCCACAGCGACGCCATCCTGAGCCAGACCCAGGCGCATATCGACCTGTTCACCGCGGCGGTGGACAGTGCGGCGGTCTATGTCAACTGCTCCACCCGCTTCACCGACGGCGGCGAGTTCGGCCTGGGCTGTGAGATGGGCATTTCCACCCAGAAGCTCCACGCCCGGGGTCCCATGGGCCTGGCCGAGCTGTGCACCTACAAATACATCATCCACGGAAACGGACAGATCCGCTGAGGTTCTGCCCCCTCTGTACAGCAAAAAGGACCGCGGAGCGCAATGCTCCGCGGCCCTCGTTTTGTACTATGGATTCAACGGGATGCCCTGAGGGTCATCAGACATTGTCGATGCCGGCCATCTGCTTGATGGCCTTGATGGCAAAGGTCAGGGTGCGGCCGCAGGCCACACCTGCCATCAGGCAGGGATAGTTGTTGGCAAAGAAGCTGCCGGACATATCGCCGGTGATGTACAGGCCCTCCATGGGCTCGTTGTTGGTGTCCAGAGCCTGGCAGTTCTCGTTGATGGCGATGCCCTGCTCGGTGGTCAGCAGGGAAGCGCCCAGCCAGCAGCCGTAGAAGGGAGCCTTGCGGATGGCGCTCAGGCGGTAAGCGGGCTTGCCGAAGTCCTCGTCGTTCTGCGCGTCGTACAGCTCGTTGTACCGCTCGACGGTGGCCAGGAAGTTGTCCTTGTCGGTGCCGGTGAAGCCCAGCTTGTCGGCCAGCTCCTCCAGGGTGTCAGCCTTGAAGAAGCTGCCTGCTGCCTCGGCCTCCTCCATCTTGGGCAGCACGTAGTCGGGGCCGCCGTTGCGGGTCTGGGCCGAGCAGCCGATGGTGTGGAACCGCTGCACGTCCTCGTACCAGTTGTCGTCGTGGATCTGAGCGTAGACGCGGCCGGGCTGATGGGCAGCGGCGTAGACGATGTCGTTGTAGGGGCAGCTCTCATTGGCGAACCGCTGGCCGTGGCGGTTGACCTTCAGGAAAGGCTGGGTGCCGGGGTTGTACTGCTTGATGGTGCCGGGGAAAGCCTTGCCGCCGAAGGCGCTGGAGCTGTCCACATAGCCTGCATCCTGTCCCGGAGGAACCACGCCGCGGTCAAACAGCATGGGAGCTGCCTCCTTGTCCAGGTTGGCGCCGGCCCAAACGGCGGCACGGATGCCGTAGCCCTTGTCAGCGGGAGAGTAGGAGCAGGCGGTGGTGACGCTGGTGCCCAGGGGGTCCAGCTGCTCCATCATGTAGGGGTTGCCGGGGTAGCCGCCGCAGGCCAGCAGAACGCCCTTGGCTGCATTGATGCGGATGAAGTGGCCGTCGTCGTTGCTCTGGGCGATGACGCCGGTGATCCGGCCGGTGTCGTCCTTCTCCAGCTTGGCCAGCGCGGTGTTGAAGTCGATGGAGTAGCCCAGCTTCTCAATGTAGTCCTGGAAGACCTGGTTGCGCTGCATGCCGGAAGCCGACTCGGAAGCCATGTAGTTGTGCTCCTCCACGGGGTAGAGGTAGTCGGTGTTGTGCTCGGCGTTCTCGGCAGGCCATGCAGCCTCGGAACCGGAGGTGAACTCGCAGGTAAAGCCGTACTCGCCTTCCAGGATGCCGGCCACAAAGTCGTGCATGGCGGCGGACTCATTGATCCAGGTCTTGACAACCCGCTGGTCGCACTTGCCGGAAGCATAGCGGGAAATCTCGCTCAGCAGCTTGGCGCGGTCGCAGGGATCGGCGCCGGCAGCCTTGGCGGCAGAAGTGTCGATGGCGCCGTACCAGTGACGGGTGTCCTGCACGACGCTGTTCTGCTCGATGATGCGGAAGTTCAGGCCGTTCTGGGCAGCAAAGGCAGCGGCAGCCATGCCGCCGTTGCCGGCGCCCACGATCAGGATATCGGTGTCCCAGGTATCGGTGATGGAAGCCTCATCGATGGTGGGCTCGGTGCCCAGCCAGTCGTTCTCGTCGCCGGTGGGCAGGTTGACCACTTCGATGGTGGCCACGCCCTTGGCCTGGTCGATGCACTTCTGGGCAGCCTTGATGACGCCGTTGGAGGTGATGGTGGCGCCTGAAACAGGCTGGATGTCGGCGCCCTGGGCCTCCATCAGTGCATTCTTCAGGTCCTCGGCAGCAGCGCCGCCGATGGAGGGGGTCTCGCCCGAGACATCCAGCACCACGTCGGTGATGGCGTTCTCGGTGAAGGTCATGGTGACCTTCACGTCGCCGTTGATGCCGGCGGCGGTTGCCTCATAGGTGCCGGGGATGTAGGTGGCACCTGCCGCCACCGAGCCGGCGCCCGAAGCAGCCGACACAGCCGAGCTGGCCGACTCGCAGGCGGCCAGAGCGCCGGCCGTCACACCGCTCATGGCGGCGGCAGCGGCAATCTTCAGAAAGCCTTTGCGGGAAATCTTCTTCATTCTGGATCGTTCCTTTCTTCATCATGGGTCTTTGTGGGATTCTGTGGGGCCCCGCCTTCTGCTTGCAGGCGCCGGGCCCCGTGTCAAACGGCTGCCGCCGGTCCTTCTCTCTCACCCGGGCGGCACAACCTTTTGCTCTACTAATTAAAATAACACACGAAAGCCTATTTGTCTATCGGCTAAGTGCGAAAAAATTGGGCTCCATCGTTTCCTTCTGCACCACATCCGATTGATTGCCGATCACATAAGAAATTTCTTTCCCCTTGCGTCCGGCAAAATCTTATTTATAATAAGGTAGAAACCCGCTCCAGATATATTTACAAAAAGGAAATCAACTATGAATCAAAACGCATCGGAATTCTCTTTTCTTCCTCCGCCGCCCGCCGGTTTTGACCAGCTTGCGGCCCGCATCCAGGACATCCTGACCCAGAAGGGCCGGGCTGTGGTGGCCATCGACGGCCGGTGCGGCAGCGGCAAAACCACCGTCGCCGCCCTGCTGGCGGCACGGCTGGACTGTACCGTCCTCCATGCCGACGACTTCTTTCTCCGGCCCCACCAGCGCACCCCGGAACGTCTGGCCCAGCCGGGGGGCAACTTTGACCGCGAGCGGTTTTGGGCCGAGGCGCTGGGCCCCCTGCTGGATCATCAGAATGCCAGCTACCGGCCTTTCGACTGCCATACCGGCCAGCTGAAACCGCCGGTATCCGCCCCCTGGAAACCGGTGATTCTGGCGGAAGGCTCCTACAGCTGCCACCCCGATCTCTGGCCCTGCTACGATCTCCACGTCTTTGTGACCGCCGACCTGGAAACCCGGCTGGCCCGGATTGCCCGGCGGCCGGGGGTCAATCTGGACAACTTCCGCACCCGGTGGATTCCGCTGGAGGAGCGGTACATTTCCTCCTCTGATTTGGAGGGCCGCTGCGAGGTCATCCTCCACACCTGAACCAAAGCGCCGTCTTTTCCACAGGGCGGCGCTTTTTGGTGCAAAATCCAGCCGCTCTCCCCGGCCAGTGGAAAAGGCACCCGGCGGTCCTGGCCGGCAGCAAGGTTTGCCTGGGGTTTTCTCCCATTTGTTGTAAAAGCAACATACTTTTCTCCCATCTTCCATTATAATCTTCCCAGAACCCCAACCCAAGGAGGATACAACCTATGATTCGACAGATCATTCATATAGACGAAGAAAAGTGCAACGGCTGCGGCCTGTGTGCCACCGCCTGCCACGAGGGCGCCATCGAGATGGTCAACGGCAAGGCCAAGCTGGTGCGGGAACACTTCTGTGACGGCCTGGGCGACTGCCTGCCCGGCTGTCCCACCGGCGCCATCACCTTTGAACAGCGGGAGGCCCCCGCCTACGACGAAGCCGCCGTCCAGCAGGCCAAAGCGGAAAAGCAGGCGGAAGCCCCCCATCCCCATCACGCCGGCGGCTGCCCCGGTTCCCGGGCCATGCAGTTCCACGCGGCCGAGCCCCCGAAGGCTCCCGCCGCCGTCCCCGCCGGCAAGCCGGTGTCCCGGCTGGGTCAGTGGCCGGTGCAGATCAAACTGGCCCCGGTGCAGGCGCCCTTCTTTCAGGGGGCCAAGCTGCTGGTGGCTGCCGACTGCGCCGCCTATGCCTACGCCGCCTTCCACGAGGACTTCATGCGGGGCAAAGTGACCCTCATCGGCTGCCCCAAGCTGGACGGCGTGGATTACGCCGAAAAGCTCACCGACATCATCCGTCTCAACGACATCCAGAGCGTCACCATTGTGCGGATGGAGGTGCCCTGCTGCGGCGGGCTCCAGTCCGCCGTCCAGCGCGCGCTCCAGGCCAGCGGAAAATTTATCCCCTGGCAGGTGGTGACCATTTCCCGGGACGGGCGTATTTTAGACTGATTTTCTACACAAAGTAATACAAAACCAAAGGAGGTGCCTTATGAGCAACCTGAATACACGCAAACTCGCCGTCATCGGATGCGGCTTTGTGGGGTCGGCTTCGGCCTTCGCCCTGATGCAGAGCGGACTGTTTTCCGAAATGGTCCTGATCGACGCCAACCAGGCCCGGGCCGAGGGCGAAGCCCTGGACATCAGCCACGGCCTGCCCTTCGCCAAGCCCATGAAGATTTACGCCGGCGATTATCCCGACCTGGCCGACGCTTCCCTGATTGTGGTCACCGCCGGGGCCGGCCAGAAGCCGGGCGAAACCCGTCTGGACCTGGTCAAGAAAAACGTGGCCATCTTCCGGTCCATTATCCCCTCCATCACCCGGTACAACAAGGAGGCCATCCTCCTGATCGTGGCCAATCCGGTGGACATCCTGACCTATGCCGCGGCCAAGCTCAGCGGCTTCCCCGAAAATCGGGTCTTCGGCACCGGCACCGTCCTGGACACCGCCCGCCTGAAATATCTGTTGGGCGAACATCTCCAGGTGGACAGCCGGGCCGTCCACGCCTTCATTCTGGGCGAGCACGGCGACAGCGAGATTGTGGCCTGGAGCAGTGCCAATGTCTCGGGTCTGCCCCTCCACAACTTCTGCGAGATGCGGGGCTACTTCGACCACGACGCCGCCATGGAAACTCTGGCCGCCGGGGTCAAGAACAGCGCCTACGAGATCATCGAAAAGAAGGGCGCCACCTACTACGGCATTGCCATGTCGGTCCGCCGGGTCTGCGAGGCCATCGTCCGGGATGAGAAATCCATCCTGCCGGTCTCCTCGGTCCAGCACGGCAGCTATGGCATTGACGGGGTGGCCCTGAGCCTGCCCGCCGTGGTGGGCAAGGACGGCGTCGAGACCATCGTCCCCATCGCTCTGAGCGAAGCCGAAATCACCGCGCTGCGGGCTTCCGCCCAGACCTTAAAGGATGTCCTGGCCGCCCAGGACCTCTGATCGCATCCATGCCGCCAGGCGCTTTTTCCCCTGGTCCGGCGTGTTTCACAAAGACGGCATGGAAACCGGTCATGCCGTCTTTTCCTTTGGTATCCAAGCGCCTTTCCGGGGGCTGGAATATCATCCCATCAAAGTCGGTCTTAAAAACCAACAACCTGCCGAAATAGTGCCTGCATCTGCGATTTCTGTTGACATTTACCTAGCTGCATGGTATTTTATAGACAATCATTAAAGTCTGCACTGTGGCAGACTCATTGGTTGGATTGTTACCGGTGATGCGGGCTAGACCAACTCCGTGGATGTCTTTTCATCTTTGAAAGAGAGGCATTGCAGGGGTTGGTTTTTCTTTTGCCGGTTTTACCTGAATCACAAGCAGACTGCGACAAGGAGGCGGCAGGATGCGCATCAAAAAAGTCATCAACAACAACATCCTGTGCGTCATCGACGAAAAGGGACACGAGAGCATTGTCACCGGCCGGGGCCTGGGGTTCGGCCGGAAGGTGGGCCAGTTCGTGGACTCCGGGGGCGTGGAAAAAATCTACCGGATGGAGGACAAGACCGGTCAGCGCCGGCTGCGGGAACTGGTGGAACAGATCCCCCTGGAACATCTCCACCTGACCGAACAGATGATCGAGACCATCCGCTCCGAAATCCGCCAGCCCCTCAACGAATCCCTCCTCATCACCCTGGCCGATCACATCAGCTTTGCCATCCAGCGCAAGGCCCAGGGGATTGAGTTCAAGAACCCCCTGGCCGGCAGCATCCTCTGCTATTACCCCACCGAGTACCATCTGGGCCAGAAATGCCTGGACATGGTCCGCACCCAGTGCGGGGTGGAGCTCAACGCCGACGAGGCTGCCTTCATCGCCCTCCACATCGTCAACGCCGAGCTCAACACCGATATGAGCGAGATGTACGACATCACCCGCCTCATCGACGGGGCGGTGGAAGTGGTGGAATACTTTTACCGGGACCTGGGGACCTTTGACCGGGAATCCCTGGATTTCAGCCGGTTTGTGATTCATCTGCGGTACTTTGCCCAGCGGCTGTTCCAGGACAAGATGATCCCCGACAGCACCGACGAGGGAGACGCCGCCTTCCGGGAAATGATTGCCCGCAGCTGCGCCCTCCACTACAAATGCGCCCAGTGCGTGGCCGAATATGTCCGCAACACCTGGCACAAGGAACTCTCCCAGGAGGAACTGATCTATCTGACCATCCACCTCAAGCGGGTAGCGGGCGGCCTGCGCCGGGACGCTGCCTCCGATGTCACCCCGTAAGTCCTGCGCCGTCGGCGCAGACCCAATAGCTGCGGCCTCCACTGCCCTGAGAGGCTGCGGTCCGTTTTCCATCATTCACCCACCAACTGACAGGAGGTAAGTCATCCCATGAAAGACAAAATTTTCGGCGTGCTGCAGCGTGTCGGCCGTTCCTTCATGCTGCCCATCGCCCTGCTGCCCGTTGCGGGCCTGCTGCTGGGCATCGGCAGTTCCTTCACCAACGAGACGATGCTGGAGGCCTACGGTCTGACCGGCATCATCTACCCCGGCTCCGTCATCTACACCGTCCTCGACATCATGAACCAGTGCGGCAGCGCGGTCTTTAACAACCTGGCCCTGCTGTTCGCCATGGGCGTCGCCATCGGCATGGCCAAGAAGGAAAAGGAAGTGGCCGCCCTGTCCGGCGCCATCGCCTACCTGGTCATGAACACCGCCATCTGCGCCATGATTAATGCCGCCGGCGGCGTCGAGGCCATGGCTCCCAACACCACCACCTCGATGCTGGGCATCACCACCCTCCAGATGGGCGTCTTTGGCGGTATCATCGTCGGTCTGGGCGTCGCCGCCCTCCACAACCGCTTCTACAAGATCCAGCTGCCCCAGGTGCTCTCCTTCTTCGGCGGCACCCGCTTTGTCCCCATCGTCAGCACTGCGGTTTACCTGCTGGTGGGCATCGCCATGTTCTATGTCTGGCCGGTGGTCCAGACCGGCATCAGCATGCTGGGCAACCTGGTCATCAGCTCGGGCTATGCCGGCACCTTCATCTATGGCCTGGTGGAACGCGCCCTGATCCCCTTCGGCCTGCACCATGTGTTCTATATGCCCTTCTGGCAGACTGCCGTCGGCGGCACCGCCATCATCGACGGCGTCACCGTTCAGGGCGCTCAGAATATCTTCTTTGCAGAGCTGGCCTCCAAGACCGTCACCGAGTTCTCGGTGGACGCCACCCGGTTTATGGCCGGTAAGTTCCCCCTGATGATCTTCGGTCTGCCCGGCGCCGCCCTGGCCATGTACCGCGCCGCCCGCCCCGAAAAGCGGAAGGCTGTGGCCGGCCTGCTGCTGTCCGCCGCTCTGACCTCCATGCTCACCGGTATCACCGAGCCCCTGGAATTCACCTTCCTGTTTGTGGCTCCCCTGATGTACGCCGTCCACTGCGTCTACGCCGGCCTGGCCTACATGCTGATGCACATCCTCAACGTCTGCGTCGGTATGACCTTCTCGGGCGGCCTGATCGACCTGACCCTCTTCGGCATCCTCCAGGGCAACGCCAAGACCCACTGGATTTGGGTTGTCATCGTGGGCATCGTCTACTTTGTCCTGTACTACTTCACCTTCACCATCATGATCCGCAAGATGGACCTCAAGACCCCCGGCCGTGAGGCGGACAACGAGGAAACCAAGCTGTACACCCGCGACGACTTCAAGGAAAAGACCGGCATCGGCCCCGACGGTTCCAAGGGTTCCAAGGCCAGCGGCGACACCGTCTCGGCCACCATCCTGCGGGGTCTGGGCGGCAAGGCCAACGTCTCGGACGTGGACTGCTGCGCCACCCGCCTGCGCGTGACCGTGGTGGATTCCGGCAAGGTCAGCGATGCCCTCCTCAAGCAGAGCGGCGCTTCCGGCGTCGTCCACAAGGGCAACGGTATCCAGGTCATCTACGGACCCCAGGTTGCCGTCATCAAGTCCAATCTGGTTGACTTCATGGAGACTCCCGCCGCCAATGCGCTGGACGAGGCACCCGCTGCCCCGGCTCCCGCCGCACCCGAAGCCAAACCCGCCGCCCCCGCCAAGACCATGACCGCCGCCACCCTGGGCGCCCACATGGCCGGCACCGTGGTTCCCATGGCTGAGGTCAAGGACGAGGCCTTCGCCTCCTGTGCCCTGGGCGAGGGCGCCGCCATCGAGCCCTCCGAGGGCAAGCTGTACGCTCCCGCCGACGCCATGGTGGACAACCTCTTTGACACCCACCACGCCATCAGCCTGGTGACCTCCACCGGCGCCGAAATCCTCCTCCACATCGGCATTGACACCGTCAAGCTGGAAGGCAAGCACTTTACCCCCCACGTCCAGGCCGGACAGAAGGTCAAGAAGGGCGACCTGCTCATCAGCTTCGACATGGACGCCATCCGGGCCGCCGGATTCCTCTGCACCACCCCCATGATCGTCTGCAACACCGACGACTATGCAGCCGTCAAGGTGCTGGCCTCCGGCGAAATCAAGCCCGGCCAGGATCTGCTCCGGCTGGAGTAACACCCTTGCTTTTCTCCTCCTCATTGCTTCCATAAGAACGCCGCCCGTCTGCTTTCCAGAGCAGGCGGGCGGCGTTCTGCCGTTTGGCCCGAATCGTCCGGGTCCCCGGCCTGTCCCCCCTTCTCTCCCGGCCAGAGAGGCCGGTCCAAAAGGGTTTCAACCGCTCCGCCGGGACTTTCCCCGGGGACAGGAAAAGCGGCGCTTTTCGGGCTCGACCGGCCCGGAAAGCGCCGCTTTGGGTTTTGGGATTGGAGCCAGGAGAGGCTGTCCCTTTAGGCCAGACCGGCCATCTGGGGCAGCGCCATACTGATGGCCGGGACATAGGTCACCAGCATCAGGCCCAGCAGAATAGCTACATAGTAGCACAGCATGTAGGGCATGGTCTTGGCAAGGCTGGTGCGGCCCACCTTGATGGCCACAAACAGGGTATTGCCCACCGGCGGGGTGATGTTGCCGATGCAGAGGTTATACACCAGCACCAGACCAAAGTGGATGGGGTCCATCCCGAAGGTCTGCACGATGGGCAGGAAGAGCGGGGTGAAGATCAGGATGGCGGGGGTGACGTCCATGAAGGTGCCGGCGATGAGCAGGATCACGTTCATGATCAGCAGGATGATGATGGGGTTATCGGTGATGCCCAGCAGAGCGGCGGAGACGGCCTGCGGGATCTGCAGGAAGGCCATGACCCAGCCCAGAATGTTGGACACGCCGATCAGAAAGACCACCATGCCGCTCATCTTGGCGCTGTCCACCACGATGTTCCAGAAGCTCTTGAGGGTGATGTTGCGGTAGCAGATGCCCAGAATCAGGGCGTACACCACGGCGATGGCCGAGCCCTCGGTGGCGCTGAAGACACCGGCAACGATGCCGCCGATGACCACGACAATCAGGGACAGGGACGGAATGGCCTGCAGGGTGGCTTTGCCCAGGGTCGCCCAGCTGAATTTGCCGGAGGTGCCCTTGTAGCCCTTCTTCTTGGCGATGATGATGGCCACCACCATGCAGCAGATCGCCCAGATGATGCCGGGCAGATAGCCTGCCATGAACAGGGCGGCCACCGAGGTGCCGCCGGCAGCCAGGGAGTAGGTAATCAGTGCATTGGAGGGAGGAATCAGCAGGCCGGAGGGAGCCGAAGCGCCGTTGGTGGCGGCGCAGAGGGCCTCGTCGTAGCCCTGCTCC
Source organism: uncultured Faecalibacterium sp. (assembly GCA_944385995.1). Taxonomy (GTDB): domain Bacteria; phylum Bacillota; class Clostridia; order Oscillospirales; family Ruminococcaceae; genus Faecalibacterium. The sequence continues at coordinate 4,663 of CALWZL010000002.1, read as the reverse complement.
TCTTCGCCCTCACGGACCATGGAACCGACGGCGGCGGCCGCGGCCGAAGCCGAGCCCGAAATGGCGCCGAAGAGGGCGTTGGCGCCGACGTTGGTCACCAGCAGGGCGCCGGGCAGCTTGCCCAGAATGGCCATGACGAAGTTGACCAGTCGCTTGGCGATGCCGCCCTGGTTCATCAGGTTGCCCGCCAGAATGAAGAAGGGTATGGCCGTCAGGCTGAATTTACTCATGCCCACAAAGATGCGCTGGGCGCCGGTGACCACCGAGATATCCAGGGGAACGGTTTGCAGGATGGTGAACAGAGAGGCGATGCCGATGGAGTAGGAAATAGGCACGCCCACCACCAGCAGCACCGCAAGGATGATGATAATCATCCCAAGAGATTGCATGGCCATAACTTACGCTGCCTCCTTCTTGCCTTTGCAGATGTCGTAGATGTTGAGGACGGTGTACAGGATATTGATGACACCGCAGACCGGCATGGTGATGTAGAACACACCCACCGCAACCCCCAGAGAGGAGGTCATCTGGCCCATGGCCAGCTGGGTGATGGCATAGCCGCCGTACACCAGAATGATGCCGGAGAAGGCCATGGCGATTAGCTCGCCGAAGATGGCAAAGAATTTTTGCAGGGCGGCGGGCATCATTTCCACCACCACCGGGATATTCATGTGGCCCCGCTCGCCGGTAATCAGGGACGCGCCGAACAGGCTGGCCCAGGCGAACAGATAGCCCACCAGTTCCTCGGACCAGGTGGAGGGATTATTCAGGACGTACCGGGTGAAAACCTGCCAGACGGTCAGCGCCGTCATGGCGATGAGGCTGATCCCGGCCAAACCATTCATGATGGTATTCAGCACCTTACGGATGGATTGCATAACGTTGGACACCTTCCTTTCTCGCGCTCAGGCCTCATACTCGGCGTTGTGGGCCTGGATCAGCTCATAGATGGGGGCCAGGTCGGGATATTCTTCCAGCATCTCCTCGTGCATGGGGGCCACGGCCTCCTGGAAGGGGGTGATGTCGGGATAGATGAAGTTGACCCCCTGCTCGTTCTGGGCCTTCTCCTTGGCGGCCTCCACCGCGTTGCCCCAGGCCTCCCGCTGGGTCTGGTTGACGATCTGGAAGCCCTCGTCAAAGATGGCACGCTCTTCCTCGCTCAGTCCATCCATGAAGCCCAGGTTGCCGATCAGGATGTCGGGGATCATCTGGTGCATGGTGTAGGAATAGTATTTGCAGACATCGCCGTGGCCGTTGTCGGTCAGGGCCAGCTCGTTGTTCTCGGCGCCGTCCAGCATCTGGGACTGCAGGGCCGTGTACACGTCGCCGAAGCCCATGGGTGTGGCCGAACCGCCCAGCAGTTCCATCATCCGAACGTTGGTGGGCGACTGCTGCACACGGATCTTGAGGCCCCGCAGGTCGGCGGGGGTGTTGATGGGGGTCTTGATGGTGTAGAAGTTGCGGGTGCCGGCGTCCAGCCAGGTCACCGCCTCAAAGCCTGCCTGCTTGGTGGACTCAAAGATGGGCCCCACAATGTCGGGGTCGTCCATCGAGGCATGATAGGCCTCCGCGCTGGAGAACAGGTAGGGCAGGTTGAACAGGGTGTAGTTCTCCGAGAAAGTCTCCAACAGGGAGTTGGAAGCCACACAGAAGGTAATCGCGCCGGTCTGGGTCAGCTGCACCATCTCATTCTGAGAACCCAAAAGCTCACTGGGGAAGATCTGGACATCGTACTTGTCCCCCAGCTGCCCCTCGATGTACTCCTCAAAGGCCAGAAGGCCGGTGTGGGTGGGGTGGTTGGTGGACTGGTTGTGCCCAATGCGGATGATTTGCAGGCCGTTGTCAGCTGAACCGGCACAACCGGCCAATCCGCCCGCTGCCAGCACGGCCATCGCCGCCAGGAACGAGCGGCGAGAAATTTTTTTCATAAGCATTCTCTCCTCCTTGGTTGCCACAAGCACGCAGCAAAATGGCACACTTTGTATCATGGTTCTACTATATCCTACTTGGTTCCCGAAAGCCAGATGGAATACCGCACCAATTTCACGTCCATTCTTTGTGCAATAATGTAATATTTTGCCGTTTTTCCTTTTTGGATTGTGGATATTTTACACAAGCCAGTTAAAATTTTGTACACATCAGGGCCGTTTCCGGCTCCCGGCAGCCTCAAAAGCCCGTCCTCTCCCCTGTGAATCGGTCCAGACCGCCCGCTGCATTTCTCACCGGGAAAGCGAAGTATGCAGTTCCGTTCTTCATTGTTCAAAAAATATAGCCATATTATCTTTTCATTTTCCATCATAAATCCATTTGACCGGATTACCCTTGACAAACTCAGGTAGAATTGCTATTATTCTTGTTACGCAATTTATGACGATGCTGTGAACAGGAAAGTTGTTAGGAGGATTGCATACTATGAAGAAGAAGATTTTGATGGCGATTGCCGCCGTTACCGCCCTGCTGGCCCTGGTGGGCTGCAGCAGTGATTCCGCCGCCAGCACCGCAGCCAGCAGCGTGGCCAGCTCTGCCGCAAGCAGCACGGCCGACAGCGCAGCCAGCACCGCAGAGAGCGCCGCTGACAGCACTGTGGAGGAGAACACTGCCGCTGCCGTGAAGGCTGACGGCGTCTACACCGCTCAGATGGACGACGCTGCAACCGAGGCTTCCTACGGCTGGCGCGATGAGCTGGTTGTGGAGTACAAGGACGGCAAGATTGTTTCCGCCAGCTTCGAGAGCTACGACGCCGACGGCAACAAGAAGAGCGAAGTCTCCCCCGACACCTATCCCATGGACCCCGCTCCCGCCGACTGGATTCCTCAGCTGAGCGAGAACATTCTGGAGGCCGGCACTTCGGCTGACATCGACGGCATCACCGGCGCCACCATGGCTTCCAACAACGCCCGCGCAATGCTGGCAGCCATCGAGGCCGAGGGTGAGCCCGATCAGACCATCGTGGTTTCTGAGACCGCTGAATAAGGTTCTTCTCGCCTTTTCCATCATTTCAAAATCCTGCAGATCGGTATAAAGCGGCGTCTGTGGTCAAACCGCCGACGCCCTGCGCAAACACCGGAAGAGTTCAGCCTCAAAGGCTCCTCTCCGGTGTTTTTGTTTTGTGCGGCAATTCCGCCCTTTCCGCGGGATTCGCTTTCTCCCAATCAGGGTCTGTTTCCACAACAAAAAAATCCCGAGTACCAAGGTACTCGGGATCTGGTGGGCGCGGGTGGATTCGAACCACCGAAGCATTAAGCAGCAGATTTACAGTCTGTCCCCATTGGCCACTCGGGAACACGCCCTCATTTTGTTTTGGCCGCCCTCTCTTGTGCCGGACGACTTGTTTATTTTACCACAGGTGAAGCATTTTGTCAAGCTCTTTTTGAGATTTCTTTTTGCTTTTTGTCGGAGCACTGCGCCGGACTTTTCCGTTCAGGCTGCCGCCCTGCGGCGCTTGCCCAGCCGCTTGAGCCGGACCGCTTGCTTATTCTATCACCGATGACAGGTTTTGTCAACGGGTAATTTTTATTTTCTGTCATCCGGCGGCTTGCGCCGACAAAATCCTGTTTGCTCTTGTCTTTTTTCAGCCTGTATTTTATAATAAGGTCAGCGGCAACATGGTATGGGGAGGGGTCCTGTGTGCCCCCATGGATATCTGCCAGACGGCAACGGCTGACGGGTCTTTCTTTTTATGCTGCAAAACAGTCGTCCGTTCCCAGCCTTCGCCGCGGTCCGCTCAAAACCGTGAAGGAGGTATTTTGGAAACAATGAATTTTCTCGAACAATTCCTCGACTTGTTCTCGAACTTCGGGAACCTGAACTGGCAGATGCTGGTGATGTGGGTGGTCGGCGGCCTGCTGATCTACCTGGCCATCGCCAAAAAGATGGAGCCCAGCCTGCTGCTGCCCATGGGCTTCGGCACCATTCTGGTCAACCTGCCCCTGTCCGGCGCCATCACCCAGGGCGACACCGAGGGTCCTCTGTCGGTCCTGTTTGAGGCTGGCATGTCCAACGAGCTGTTCCCCCTGCTGCTGTTCATCGGCATCGGCGCCATGATCGACTTCGGCCCCCTGCTGGAGAAGCCCTGGCTGATGCTGTTCGGCGCAGCCGCCCAGTTCGGCATCTTCTTCACCCTGTGCGTGGCAGGCCTGTTCTTCCCCCTGAAGGACGCCGCCTCCATCGCCATCATCGGCGCCGCAGACGGCCCCACCGCCATCTTCGTGGCCAACACCCTGATGTCCGACTATCTGGGACCCATCATGGTGGCGGCCTACAGCTACATGGCCCTGGTGCCCATCGTCCAGCCCCCGGTGATCCGCGCCCTGACCACCAAAAAGGAGCGCCGGATTCGGATGTCCTATCAGAAGGGCAGCGTCACCCATACCACCCGGATCCTGTTCCCTGTAGTGGTCACCATCCTGGCCGGCCTGGTGGCCCCTGCCAGCGTGGCTCTGGTGGGCTTTTTGATGTTCGGCAACCTGCTGCGTGAGTGCGGCGTCCTGAATTCCCTCAGCGAGACCGCCCAGAACGCCCTGGCCAACCTCATCACCATCCTGCTGGGCATGACGGTGGCCAGCCAGATGACCGCCGACAAGTTCGTCCGGCCCGACACCCTGCTGATCCTGGCCCTGGGCCTGTTCGCCTTCGTCTTTGACACCGCCGGCGGCGTCCTCTT
>CALWZL010000001.1 GCA_944385995.1 uncultured Faecalibacterium sp. | reverse complement strand
ATGCCCGAGCCCGACAACACCTTCGGCATCTACAAAACCACCAGCCAACAAGCGTAACCAAACCAAAAAAGGACCTGCCCTTCGGGGACAGGTCCTTTTTGTGTCTGTCGGGTTATTTCAGCACGATTTTGCCATCCTCGGCGTCCACCGTCAGGCTGCCGCCGGCGGTGAGCTGGCCGTCGATGATCCGGGCGGCGGCCTCGTCCTCCACCTGCTTGCGGATGATCCGCCGCAGGTCCCGGGCGCCGAACTTGCCGCCCTCGCACTGGGCCACCAGGGCCTTGACGGCCGCCGGGGTGTAGCTGTAGGCAATTCCCTTGGCCTCCATGCCGGGGCGGTATTCCTCCAGCATCAGGCCGGCAATCCCCTCCAGGGTCTCGTCGCTCAGGGGCTTGAACACCACAATCTCGTCCACACGGCCCAGGAATTCCGGCCGAAGGAACTGGCGCAGGGCCTTCATGGTCTTGTCCTTGCTCATGGCCTCGGCGCTCTTATTAAAGCCCAGACCGCCGGTGCCCTGCTCGGAGGAGCCGGCATTGGAGGTCATGCAGATGACCGTGTTGGAGAAATCCACCGTCCGGCCCTGGGCGTCGTTGATCTTGCCCTCGTCCAGAATCTGGAGCAGGATGTTCAGCACATCGGGGTGGGCCTTCTCGATCTCGTCAAAGAGGACCACGCTGTAGGGGCGGCGGCGGACCTTTTCGGTCAGCTGGCCGGCCTCCTCATAGCCCACATAGCCCGGAGGCGAACCGATCATCCGGGAGACGGCGTACTTCTCCATATATTCGCTCATGTCCAGCCGGATCAGGGGGTCGGGACCGGCAAAGAGCTGGCTGGCCAGCTGTTTCACCAGCTCGGTCTTGCCCACGCCGGTGGGACCCACAAAGATAAAGCTGGCGGGACGGCGGCGGCCGGCCAGGTCGGCGCGGCTCCGCTTGACGGCCTGGGCCACCAGATGGACGGCCTCGTCCTGGCCGATGATCTTCTTTTTCAGCTCATCTTCCAGACCGGCCAGCCGGACATATTCGGTCTCCCGAATCTTGACCGCCGGAATCCCGGTCCACAGCTCGATGACCCGGGCCAGATCGTCCATCGAGACCGAAATCTCGCTGGCCGCGGCCTGCCGGGCCGGCAGATCGGCCTCCAGCTGGGCAATCCGGGTTTTCCGCTCGGCCACCTGTTCATAGTCGATGGCCTGGTCGGTGCCGGCCGACTCCATGTCGGCTTCCTCCTGCTTGAGGGCATCCAGCTCCTTCTGGGCTTCCAGATAGGCCGAAATCTCAGGATGAGCCAGATTGCAGCAGGCGCAGGCCTCATCCAGCAGGTCGATGGCCTTGTCGGGCAGATAGCGGTCGGTGATATACCGCTCGGACAGGGTGACGGCTGCGTTGACCACGTTGGCGGGAACCTTCACATGATGGTAGTCCTCATAGTAGCGCTTGACGCCGTTCATCACCGCGATGGTGTCCGAAATGCTGGGCTCCTCCACCCGCACCGGCTGGAACCGGCGTTCCAGCGCCTGATCCTTTTCGATATACTTGCGGTACTCGGCAAAGGTGGTGGCGCCGATCACCTGAATTTCTCCCCGGGAAAGGGCCGGCTTGAGGATGTTGCCGGCGTTCATGGCGCCTTCGCTCTCGCCGGCGGCGGTGATGGTGTGGATCTCGTCGATGAACAAAATCACATTGCCCGCCTGGCGCACTTCGTTCAGCAGGCCCTTGACCCGCTGCTCAAACTGGCCCCGGAACTGGGTGCCCGCCACCAGAGCGGTCAGGTCCAGCAGATAGATCTCCTTGTCCTTCAGCTGGGCCGGCACCTGTCCCCGGGTGATCCGCTCGGCAATGCCCTCGGCGATGGCGGTCTTGCCCACGCCGGCCTCGCCGATCAGGCAGGGGTTGTTCTTCTGGCGCCGGGACAGAATTTGGATGGTCCGGTAGATCTCCCGGTCCCGCCCGATGATATCGTCCAGCTTGCCGGCCTTGGCCTTGGCGGTCAGATTCTCACAATAGGTGTCCAGGTATTTGCGGCGGGGCGGCTTCTTGCCGCCCTTGCCGTTTTTGCTGTTGGGCGGGACCGCGCCCTCTCCCTGGCCTGCAAGGTTCAGGGGGAAGGTGGCGTTGCCGCCCGGCACAAAGCCGTCGTCTTCGCCCTCTCCGTCCCCGTCCTGCTGCATTCCCATCATCATGGCCAGGGGATTGGCGCCGTCGCCCATCTCCCCCATCAGATTGTCCATCCGCTCTTCCATGTTGTCCATATCCTGGTCGGACATCCCCAGCTGCTTCATCATGTCCTCTACCGGCTTGATGTGCAGTTCGCGGGCACAGCGCAGGCAATAGCCCTCCTGTTTCATCTGGCCGTTCTCCATCCGCTGGACGAAGATGATCGCCGGCCTCTTTTTGCATCGAACGCAAGTCATAGCGTTTCCTCCTATCGTAAAACCCTTCCCCTCTTGACTTCTATACAAATGGGTTGATGAGGTTGAATATCTGATACCAAACGCTGCCGCTCAGGACGGTCTCATTGAGACCGGGCAGATTGCCTCCCGTGATGACCATCAGGGCCCAGACCACGCACAGCAGCAGGAACACATCGGCAAGACCTGCCAGTGCTCCCATCAGGACACCCAGGCCCCGGTTGACGGTGCCCACCAGGGGCAGACGGTTGACCAGGCCCAATACAGTGACCAGCAGGCTGATGAGCATTCGCAGCGCGGCGAAACAGAGAAAGAACAGCACCAGCGAAAAGACTGGCGTCAGCAGCGGCCGGATCACGTCCTGGACGATGGTATCGGCAATCACCAGGGCGTTGTCGGTCAGAAGGCCGTCCAGCGCCCGCTGGCAGGCTTCCACCACCTGGCGGCGGATGCTCTCCGGGAGAAACCCGGCATACCGCTGGGCAATCACATTCAGATCGACGGCGCCGCCGGCCGACAGGCTGGCAGCGATCCGCTCCCGAAAGCTGCCCGCAAAAAAGCGGTCAAACAGGGCGCCCGATCCCCAGGCGGCCAGCCGCTGGGCCCCTACCAGGCTCAGCAGGTTGCCGGCGATCTGGAACAAAGCGGCCAACAGGCCCTTGCGGGCATAGTGGATGGCCAGTCCCAGCCAGGCTGCAGTACAAATAATATCAAAAAGAAATGACGGATTCATGAACATACCCGAAAAACTTTATCAGACAAGGTGTCAGAGTGCCAACCGGCACCCCAGCCAGTACACCTCCTCCAACCCACTTTCCCAGCCGCGTCACGCCGCGGGCTCTGCCGATTCAGACGGTGCGGCCGCATCCGCACTTTCCGCTTCCTCTTCCGGCGGGGTGATCCGCTGGACCATGTTGTCGGTAAAGACATACAGTCCGCTGGTGTCCGCCAGCATGGCCTGGGGCTTGGCTCCCAGCTGGACGCTCCACTGATAGGTGCCATCCAGCCCAAAGCATTCCACCGAGCTGTCACAGAGCAGGTAGACCGCCGTCATCCCCCGGGCGATGCCGTGGGCGGTGGGCACCGTCCCCTCATACTGGATCTCCAGGCTGCTGTCCATCAGCACCACGCTGCTGGACTGGCCGTTCCCGAACAGGACCGCCAGGCCGCCGTTGGCGGCAGACAGCCCCGCCACCGCGGCGCCCCCGAACTCCCGGCGGGCCTGGGCGCCGCCATCCGAGCCATAGAGGGCCGCGTGGGTGTCATAGACCGCGAGAAACCTGGTGTTGGACTCCCATTGCAGGGCCAGCGGGGTGCTGCCCGACTCGGTGGCCACCAGGTCCGGTTCCCCGGCCCGCAGGTTCAACAGATAGAGATTGGAGATCACCTGTCCTTCCTGGGCGGTGACGGTGGCCACGGCCAGCTGGGTTCCGTCGGGGGAGAAGGCCATCCGCATGGGCACGCCCTCGGTGGTGGTGAGGCTCCAGGTCAGAATCTCATTCCGGGATGTATCGTAAATGGTCAGCAGCGCCAGCTTGCGGACATCATCGGTGACCACCGCCAATTCCCCTCCGTCGCTCAGGGCACAGAGGAAAATATCCCCGTCGGTCTGGCGGGTATACAGCTCCCGGGTCCGGCTTTCCACCCGCAGCTCAGAGCCTGAGCGGTTGTACAGCACAAAACTGTTCTTGCCCGCTGCCAGGGCCGGCCGGGCATAGCCGGTGCCGATGTTGTTGAGCCGGGCGCCGCTGTGGGAATAGACGGCACAGCCTTCCTCCCCCAGCACCACAAAGCTGCCGCCCAGCGCCTCCACCTGGTAGACCTCCCCGGTGCCGGTCTGCTGGGGGAATCCCCGTTCCGGCATCAGGGCAATCCGCACCGTATCGGCGAAATCCTCCAGCGCCATCACCGAAGCATTCACCACCCCGGTCAGATAGATGACCGCCAGGGCCACCAGCACCACCAGCAGAACGGTATGCCGTATCCGCCGATTCCGCAGCCTCTGGCGGGCCGCCTCGATGTATTCGATCCGCCCCGCAGACATTTCCTCTCTGCGGGCTCTCCGGCCGGTCTTTCTCATCCCTCTGCTTCCTTTCCTGGCATCTGTTCCCGTGACAGATCGCCGTAATCCACATGGTGCAAAAACAATCCCTTGGCCGGCAGGGTGGGCCCGGCGTTTTTGCGGTCGCGGCTGGCCAGAATGGCCGGCACCGCGTCGGGGTCCATCCGGCCTGCCCCCACTTCACAGAGGGTCCCGGCCAGAATGCGGACCATATTGTACAGATAGCCGTCGGCGGTCACCGTAATGCTGACGGTGTCCCCCTGCCGGTCCACCCGGCAATCGGTGATGGTGCGGACGGTATCCCCATGGGCCGCCGCCGAACTGTGGGCCGCGCACAGGGCCAGAAAATCGTGTCTGCCCACGAAGTGGGCCGCCGCCCGCTGCATCCGCTTTTCATCCAGCCGCCCCGGCATCCGGCAGTAATACCGCTCCTCAAAGGGGGAATCGATGGGGCTGTTGTGGATGCGGTAGAGATAGGTTTTGGTGTGGGCGGCGTACCGGGCGTGAAACCCGTCCGGCACCACCCGGGCCTTCAGCACCCGGATATCCCGGGGCAGTCTGGTGTTGAGGGCCAGGGGGAATTTTTCGGGCGGGATGCGCAGATCCGCCTCAAAACTGAGGGCAAAGCCCAGGGCATGCACCCCCGCGTCGGTGCGGCTGCATCCCTTGATATCGGGACGAAAGCCGATCACCGCCTCCAGCCCCTCCTGAAAGGCGGCCGCCACGCTCTGCCCGTTGGGCTGAACCTGAAAGCCGCAGTATTCGGTGCCGTCAAAGGCCAGTGTCAACAGCCAGGTCACAGGCCGCGCCTCCTTTCAAAGTAGCACAAACGCCCGGCGAAAATAGGAAAAATTTCTTTCCTTTGAAAAACAGGGCCGCCGGGCAGGCCCGGGGCCCCAGGGGGTTCAGTAGTTGGGGAACACCAGCCGGGAGGCCAGAATCACCCCAAAGCAGACCAGGCAGAACGCCACGTCCAGATAATCCTGACGGCAGCACTTGAGCACCTTCAGCCGGGTGCGGCCCTCACCGCCCCGGTAGCACCGGCACTCCATGGCCATGGCCAGCTCGTCCGCCCGGCGGAAGGCCGAAATGAACAGGGGGATCAGCACCGGCACCAGGGCCTTGACCCGCTCGGTCAATTTGCCGGTGTCCAGCATGGCGCCCCGGGCCTTCTGGGCGTTCATGATCTTGTCGGTCTCCTCAATCAGGGTGGGGATGAACCGCAGGGCGATGCTCATCATCATGGCCAGTTCATGCACAGGGAAGTGGAGCTTGGCCAGGGGTCGCAGCAGGGCCTCGATGGCGTCGGTCAGGACGATGGGGCTGGTGGTATAGGTGAGCAGGCTGGTGCCCGCAATCAGGGCCGCCACCCGGACGCCCATGATGATGGCATACCGGACGCCGTCGGCGTAGATGGTCACAAAGCCCATCTGGAACAGAGGGTCTCCCTCGCCGCTGACAAAAAAGACATTCAGCACAGCAGTAAACAGGATGATGGGCAGGATGGGCTTGAGGCTCCGGCCGATCATCTTGAGGGGAATTTTGGACATCTTGTACATGGCGGCCAGAAACACCACCGACAGGGTCAGGCCCAGGGGATTGGATGCGGCAAAGAGCACCGCAATATAGACGATGGTCAGCACCAGTTTCAGCCGGGGATCAAACCGGTGCACCAGGCTGTTGCCGGGGAAGTGCTGGCCAATGGTGATATCACGGATCATTCGGCGCGGCCCCCTTTCTCAGCAGTGCGGGGCAGAATCAGGCTCTCCCCCGCGTCGCGGCGGGCCTTGGCCTCCGCGATCTTTTTGACGGCATAGGGAATGGTGTAGACATCCGCCGGGACATCAATCCCCATCTCCCGGAGTTTCAGGAAAATTTTGGTGACCTGGGGCACCGACAGGCCCAGGGCCAGCAGTTCTTCGGCCCGGGCAAAGACGTGCTCCACCGTGTCGTACATGGCCACATGTTTCTGGGCCATCACCAGCACCTTGTCCGCGTAGCGGGCGATGTCCTCCATGCTGTGGGACACCAGCAGAACGGTGGTGCCGGTCTTTTTGTGGTAGGCCTTGATGGCCGAGAGGATGGAGTCCCGTCCTTCGGGGTCCAGGCCGGCGGCGGGCTCGTCCAGGACCAGAATCCGGGGCTCCATGGCCATGACGCCCGCCACGGCCACCCGGCGCTTCTGGCCGCCCGACAGTTCAAAGGGGCTCCGCTGAAGGAGCTTGTCCTCCAGGCCTACGAATTTGGCCGCCTCCCGGACCCGGCGGTCCACTTCCTTGTCGTCCAGGCCCATATTCTTGGGGCCGAAGGCGATGTCCTTGTAGCAGGTCTCCTCGAACAGCTGGTATTCGGGGTACTGGAACACCAGGCCGGTCAGAAAGCGGAAGTCCCGGATTTTGGCGGGGTCCTCCCAGACATCCCGGCCGTCGATGATGATTTTGCCGCTGGTGGGGCGGTTGAGGCCGTTCATGTGGCCGATCAGGGTGCTCTTGCCCGAACCGGTGGCCCCGATGATGCCCACAAAGTCCCCTTCTTCCACCTCGAAGCTGACATCTTCCAGGGCGGTGACTTCACCGGGCATCCCCTTGTTGTAGATATAGGAAAGGTGTTCCACCTTGATGATGCTTGCCATACTGCCCTCCCTCACTTCAACAGCTCGTAGAGAGCCTGTGCGCATGCGCCGGGGTCGATGATTCCCTCCGGCATGGGGATGCCGGCCTTCACCAGCTCATCCCGCAGCTCGGCGGCCTGGGGGACATCCAGGCGGAGGGAGCGGACCTTTTCAGTCTGGCTGAACACCTCCGTGGGGGTGCCCTCCATTACGATGTGTCCCTGGCTCATGACAATGACCCGGTCGGCCTGGGCGGCCTCCTCCATATAGTGGGTGATGGCCACCACCGTGATCCCCATATCCCGGTTCAGCCGGTGGATGGTCTGCATCACCTGCTCCCGGCCCCGGGGGTCCAGCATGGCGGTGGCCTCGTCCAGCACAATGCAGTCGGGGCTCATGGCCACAATGCCCGCGATGGCCACCCGCTGTTTCTGGCCGCCCGACAGGTTGTGAGGGGCCCGGGTCCGCATCTCATAGATGCCGGTCATCTTCATGGCGTCGTCGATGCGGCGGCGCATTTCCTCGGTGGGGACGCCCAGATTTTCCAGGGCGAAGGCCACGTCCTCCTCCACCACCGTCGCCACAATCTGGTTGTCGGGGTTCTGGAACACCATGCCCACCTTCTGGCGGATGTCGTAGAGCTTGTCATCGTCGGCGGTGTCCATCCCCTCCACCGTGACCGTGCCGGTCTCGGGCAGCAAAATGGCGTTGAAGTGCTTGGCCAGGGTGGATTTGCCGCAGCCGTTGGCTCCCAACACCGCCACAAACTCCCCCCGCCTGACCCCGACGGTCACCCCGTCCAGGGCATAGTTGGATGCTTCCGGGTCATACCGGAAGTGCAGGTCCTGGGCCTGCAAAATTGTCTCGTTCATCTGTCCATCTCTTTTCCGGTGGCACGCCCGTCCGGCGTTGATCCGCCCCGGGCTGCGCCCCATTCTCAGGTCCTGTGTGTTGATCTTCGGTTACAGCGACTCCCAGATCGCGGTGGAGCCGCAGGGCACCACCCCGCCGGTCTCCTTGACCGGCAGGCCGATCTCGTCGCAGCTGGTGGCTCCGCCATACCGGGGCACCAGGGTGGTCTTGAGGATATATTCCATCACCGCCGGGGAAAGTCCCGCCGTGTAGCTGTTCACCGCAAAGAAGAGCGGCGTCTCGCTCAGCACGTCGGCACACTGGCAGATCAGGTCGTAAATGCAGTCCTCCAGCTTCCACACCTCGCCGCCGGGGCCCCGGCCATAGCTGGGCGGGTCCATGATGATGGCGTCGTAGGTGTTGCCCCGGCGCTTTTCCCGGGCCACAAACTTGGAGCAGTCGTCCACCAGCCACCGGATGGGCCGGTCGGCCAAACCGCTGGCCAGGGCGTTTTCCTTCCCCCACTGGACCATCCCCTTGGAGGCGTCCACATGGCAGACCGAGGCCCCCGCCGCAGCGCAGGCCAGGGTGGCCCCGCCGGTGTAGCCGAACAGGTTCAGCACCTTGATGGGCCGGCCGGCAGAGCGGATTTTCTTGTCATACCAGGCCCAGTTGACCGCCTGTTCCGGGAACACGCCGGTGTGCTTGAAGCCGGTGGGGCTGACGATCAGAGTCAGCCGGCCGGGGCCCTCCCCGCAGTGAATCTGCCACCGCTCGGGCAGGGGGCGGCGGTGTTCCCAGCTGCCGCCGCCCTGGTTGGAGCGGTGATAAATGGCGTCTGCCTTGGCCCAGAGCGGGCTCTGGGGCTTGCTCTTCCAGACCACCTGGGGGTCGGGCCGGACCAGGAGCGCGGTGCCCCACCGTTCCAGCCGGTTGCCTCCGGTGGCGTCCAATAATTCATAGTCTTTCCAGCTGTCGGCTGCTCTCATGGTCTTCCTCTTTCAAAACGTCTCTTACTTCTTCAGGACGCGGCGGTTGATCCGCTCCACAATCCGCTCGGCGCAGGCCCGGATCTCGTCCAGGTTCTCGCCTTCCACCATGACGCGGATCTTGGGCTCGGTACCCGATACCCGGACCAGCACCCGGCCCATCCCCATCAGTTTCTGCTGCTCGTTCTCAATGAAGCCGGCCAGGACTTCGTCCTCCTTGTAGGCGGCCTTCTGGGCGGCGTTGGCCTCCACGTTGATGAGCACCTGGGGGAACTGGGCATAGATGCCGTTCAGCTCGCTCATCTTCTTGCCGCTCTGGGCCAGCAGTTTCAGCAGTTTGCCGGCGGTCAGCTCACCGTCGCCGGTGGTGGCGTGATGGAGCAGAATCACATGGCCGCTCTGCTCGCCGCCGATGGCATAGCCGTTCTCCCGCATGTTCTCCAGGACGTACCGGTCGCCCACCGCGGTCTTTTCGGTGCGGATGCCCTGGCGCTCCATGAACTTCACAAAGCCCAGGTTGGACATCACCGTCACCACCGCGGTGTCGGCGTCCAGCTTGCCCTTTTCCTTCATCATCAGAGCCAGCAGGGCGATGATCTTGTCGCCGTCGATCTCCTGGCCCTTCTCGTCACAGGCCAGGCACCGGTCGGCATCGCCGTCGAAGGCAATGCCGCAGTCGTAGCCGCCTTCCACCACTTCTTTTTCCAGCTTTTCCAGATGGGTGCTGCCCACCCCGTCGTTGATGTTCTGGCCGTCGGGGGTGACCCCCAGGAAGGTGCACTTGGCACCCAGCCGGGGGAACAGTTTCTGTGCCACTGCGGCGGCGGCGCCGTTGGCGCAGTCGATGCAGATGTTCAGGCCGGTCAGGTCCCCGTCGATGGACTCATACAGGTGGTCCACATAGTCCCGGATGCCGTCGGCCCGGAAAGACACCTGGCCCACCCCGGCGCCGGTGGCCAGAGGGATATCCTTGCAGTTGTTGTCGATGTGAGCCTCAATCTGGGCCTCCACCTCGTCGGGCAGCTTGTAGCCGGTGGACGCAAAGACCTTGATGCCGTTGAATTCCATCGGGTTGTGAGAGGCAGAAATCACCACGCCGGCGTCCGCCTTGTACTTGGTGACCAGGTAGGCCACCGCGGGGGTGGGCAGAACCCCCAGGGTCTCCACGTCGGCGCCCACGCTGCACAGGCCGGCGGTGAGGGCGGCCTCCAGCATATCGCCCGACTGGCGGGTGTCCTTGCCGATCAGGATGCGGGGCTTGCGGCCGGTGCTGTCGGTCAGGACAGCCGCCACGCCGCGGCCCAGTTTCATGGCCAGTTCACAGGTCAGATCGACGCCCGCAATGCCCCGGACGCCGTCGGTGCCAAAATACTTACCCATACAATCAGATCCCTTCTCCGGGCCGCAGACGGCCCTTGTCTATCAAACGTTTATGCGGTAGGTCTCAGAACATGCTCTGCTGCCCGCCATCCTCCGGGCAGGCCGTCTCGGGCGGACGCAGGCCCAGATGTTCATAGGCCAGATGGGTGACGCAGCGGCCCCGGGGGGTCCGGGTCAAAAAGCCCATCTGCATCAGGTAGGGTTCGCACAAATCTTCCAGGGTGACGGCCTCCTCGCCCAGGGCGGCGGCCAGGGTTTCCAGGCCCACCGGCCCGCCGCCGTACATCTCAATGATGGCCCGCAGCAAGCTCCGGTCCAGCTCGTCCAGACCCAGCTCGTCCACATCCATCCGGCGGAGGGCCATCAGACAGACATCCTGATCGATGACCCCATCCCCCAGGACGGTGGCGAAATCCCGCACCCGCTTCAAAAACCGGTTGGCCACACGGGGGGTGCCCCGGCTCCGCTTGGCCAGCTCCAAAGCACCCTCGGGGGTGATGGGCTGATCCAGAATCCCGGCGCTGCGGCGGATGATCTGGGCCAGTTCGTCGGGGCTGTACAGCTCCAGCTTGAGCAGGACGCCGAACCGGTCCCGCAGGGGGCCGGTGAGCTGGCCGGCCCGGGTGGTGGCGCCCACCAGGGTGAAATGGGGCAGGTTGATGCGGATGCTCTGGGCGCTGGGTCCCTTGCCGATGATGATGTCCAGGGCGTAGTCCTCCAGGGCCGGGTAGAGCACCTCCTCCACCTGGCGGGACAGCCGGTGAATCTCATCGATGAAGAGGACATCCCCTTCCTGCAAATTGGTCAGCAGGGCCGCCAAATCCCCCGGCTTTTCGATGGCCGGGCCGCTGGTGATCCGAATCTGAACCCCCATCTCATTGGCGATGATGCCGGCCAGGGTGGTTTTACCCAGACCCGGCGGACCATAGAGCAGGACATGGTCCATGGCCTCGCCCCGGCGGCGGGCCGCCTCCAAATAGACTTTCAGGTTCTGCTTGACCTTCTCCTGTCCAATGTAGTCCTCCAGATGCTGGGGACGAAGGCTGTTTTCCTCGCTGTCCGCCGCCGTCAGGCCCGGCTGCATCATCTTGGCGCCGTAAAGTGCTTGGTCCTGCATGGATTATCTCCCCCCTGCCATGCCCCGCAGCGCCAGCCGGATGATCTCCTCCACCGGCAGCCCGGGATCAATCTTGGAAATGGCCAGGGCGGCCTCGCTCTGGCTGTAGCCCAGAGACACCAGGGCCGCGATGGCCTGGCCGCTGCTCTGGGACGATGCCGCCGTCGATACGCCGGACAGATCTTCCAGCACCGCCGCCCCGGCGGCACCCTTGGCCACCTTGTCTTTCAGCTCCAGCACAATCCGCTGGGCCAGCTTGGGGCCCACCCCGCTGGCAGCCTTGAAGGCCTTGTGGTCCCCGGCGGACACCGCCAGGTAGACCTTGTCCGGGTCCATGACGCTGAGGATGGCCAGGCCCACCTTGGGGCCCACCCCTGACACGCCGGTCAGCAGTTTGAAGCAATTCTGCTGTTCCTCGGTGGCAAAGCCGTAGAGGCTGATGTCGTTTTCGGTGACGTTCAGGACGGTGTAGAGGGTGGCCTCCGACCCGGCCCCCGGCAGGGCCGCCGCCACATTGGTGGGACACTGGGCCGAGTAGCCCACCCCGGCGCAGGAGATAACCACACTGTCCAGGGTCTTTTTGATGATTTTTCCGCTCAGGCAATAAATCATAGCGTATTCCTCCAACGAGCGCTCAGATGGGTCCGATGCTCCGAACCGACAGCCGGCTCAGCTGGTTGGCGTTGGTGTGGCAGAAGGTGATGGCCATGGCCAGGGCGTCGGCGGTGTCGTCGGGCTTGGGGATGGCGGGCAGGTGGAGCAGAATCCGGGTCATTTCCTGGACCTGCTTTTTGACCGCCTTGCCGTAGCCGGTCACCGCCTGCTTGACCTGCATGGGGGTGTATTCATAGACCGGCAATCCCGCCTGGGACGCCGCCAGCAGAATCACCCCGCGGGCCTCGGCCACCCCGATGACGGTGGTCTGGTTGTGCTGGTAAAACAGCTTTTCGATGGCCAGCACCTCCGGCTGGGTCCGGTGAATCACATCGCACACTCCGTCGTACACGTCCCGCAGCCGGGCCTCGAAGGGCCGGCCGGCATCGGTGGTCACGGCGCCGAAATCCACCGGCGCAAACCGGTTTCCCATATATTCCACGACCCCCCAGCCTACAATCGCATAGCCGGGATCAATGCCCAGAACTCTCACCCTCTGCCTTCGACCTGCCTTTCCCGTTCCGGCGCATTTTGGCCGGAAGTTATACTGTTATAGTATAGCACAGCGGCGCGGGAATGGCAAATAAGCCCGCCGCCCTCACAAATTTTTTATTTTTATCGATTTTCCCCTTGCATTTTCTCCCCAAATGTGCTATCATAACAAAGCCGCGACAAACGGCACAACAGAACATCTTTGGACGGTTAGCTCAGCTGGTAGAGCATCTGCTTGACGTGCAGGAGGTCACAGGTTCGAGTCCTGTACCGTCCACCAAAACCCGAATGCCGATGCGTTCGGGTTTTTTCTTTTTCTTTTGTTTTTGTGCAAAATCAAAAGCGCCCGCTTGCGCGGGCGCTCCTTGTTGCATTCAGTCTTTTCTGGGCTTCCACTTGCGCATGACGCCCACGCCCAGGGCATAGGGCCCGGTGTGGACCGCGATGGTGGCGCCGATTTGCAGCAGTTCGACATCGCATTCACTGGCGGGGTATTTGGCCCGGAGGGCGGCCCGCAGCTGCATCCAGAAGCGGCGGCCTTCGTCGGCGTCATAGCCATACCCCACGATGATGCGGTAATCGTCGGGGTCGCCGTTCCGCTCGGCCAGGTAGCCCAGCATCTGATCGATGGCCTTTTCCATGCTCTTCTGCCGGCCCCGGGCCATGCCGCCCGAGAAGATCTCGCCCTCGGCAAAGTGAATCATGGGCTTGACGTTCAGCAGGTTGGCCGCGCGGCCGGTGACCTTGCCGATCCGGCCGCCCTTAATCAGGTAGTCCAGATTGCCGACAGTGAAGAAAATCTGATTGGTGGGGCGGGTGCCGTTGAGCCAGGTGAGGGTCTCGTCCAGGGTGCAGCCTGCATCCCGCATGGCGGCGGCATTTTCCACCGTGGCGCCCTCGCTGACGGTGGCCGCGGCGGTGTCCACCACCTCGATCACTGCGTCGGGGTAGTCCTCCAACACCAGCTCCCGGGCGTTGCGGGCACTGCCCACACCGCCGCTCATCTTGCCGGTGAAGCACAGACAGAGCACCTGGCGGCCTTCCTGGGCTTTGGCCCGGAACACCCGTTCAAAGTCCTCCAGAGAGGGCAGGCTGGTCTTGGGCAGAACATCGGGATGGTCCACCATGTACTGGTAGAAATCCCGTACCGCCATCTCCTCCCCTTCCTTCAGGTAGGTCTGGCCGTCGGTGGAGACGTAAAACGGCACCACGGTCAGCCCCAGCTGCCGGATCATTTCCTGCGTCAGGTCGCAGGCGCTGTCTGTAATGATATCGAACATGGTTTTCTCCCCGTTTCTCAGGTACGATGGATGTAAGCCTCCCGCTCAGCGCCCACCGAAATATAGGTGATCTTGCAGCCCACAGCCTTTTCCAGATAGAGGATGTAGTTCTGTGCCTCGACGGGCAGATCCTCCCAGTGACGGGCTGCGGTGATGTCGCAGTGCCAGCCCGGCAGATACTCCACCACCGGCTTGGCGGTGTCCAGGGCCTTGCCCAT
The DNA here is from genome assembly GCA_944385995.1 of uncultured Faecalibacterium sp. Taxonomy (GTDB): domain Bacteria; phylum Bacillota; class Clostridia; order Oscillospirales; family Ruminococcaceae; genus Faecalibacterium. The sequence goes on along the minus strand of CALWZL010000001.1, from coordinate 125,432 downwards.
GGGGAACCGGGTGGTGGTGGTGCCGTCCTCCAGGGCGTAGGCGGTGACCACAGGCACCTTCTCCATATAGTCCAGCACGTCCAGCAGGGTCAGGGCCACTTCGTCGCAGCCCTGGCAGGACACGCCGTACCGGCTGGCCACCAGGTCGATGGGGCCGACGCGGCGGGGACGGCCGGTGGCTGCGCCATACTCATGGCCAGCCTCACGCAGCTGATGCTTTTCCTCCTCGGTCATGGCCAGCTCAGCGGTGAAGGGACCGTCGCCCACACAGGAGGAATAGGCCTTCATGATGCCCACCGAGTGGTCCAGCTTCCGGCCCGGGATGCCTGCGCCGATGGGGGCGTAAGCGCCGATGACGTTGGAAGAGGTGGTGTAGGGATAGATGCCGAAATCCACATCCCGCAGGGCGCCCAGCTGGGCCTCAAACAGGATCTTCTTGCCGGAGCGGTCGGCCTCATCCAGGTAAGCGCCGGCGTCGCAGATGTAATCCTTGAAGATGGCGGCATACTTCTCCAGCCATGCCCACATTTCATCCACGCTGATGGGGTCGGTGTTGTAGCTGCCCTCCATCACCAGGTTCTTGGAGTCCACCATGGTGACCAGACGCTTGCGGACCGAGTCGTCCAGATGGAGCAGATCCCCCATGCGGAGGGTCTTTTTCATATATTTGTCGCCGTACACATAGGCAATGCCCCGCTTGGTGGAGCCGAACTGTGCGCCGGTCTTGGACAGGCGGGCTTCCTCCAGGCCGTCCTGCAGGACGTGGTAGGGCATGGTGATGGTGGCGCGGTCAGAAATCTTCAGGTTGGCGGGGGAAACAGCGATTCCCTGTTCCCGCAGATGGGCGATTTCACCATCCAGATGATGGGGGTCGATGACCATACCGTTGCCCATGACACAGACAATGTTGGGCCGCAGAATGCCCGAGGGCAGCAGGTTCAGAACAAACTTGCCCCGCTCATTTTTGACGGTGTGGCCGGCGTTGTTGCCGCCCTGGTAGCGGACCACGATGTCGTAATCCTGGCTGAGCAGGTCCACCATGCGGCCCTTGCCCTCGTCGCCCCAGTTGATCCCGGTGATTGCAGTAAGCATAATTGATGACCTCTTTACTGAACTGAAGAACAGCCTTTTCCGTGCACCTTGCCCGGGATACGCTGTCCTGGATCCCGGACCGCCTGTCCGGGGTTCTGCCCCGGCCTGTGCCGGCGTCCACCCGCACACATCTATTATACCATGTCTTGTCCGGCAAACAAGTCCCAAATCGGCGGGATTCTTCTCTCCGCCGCCAAAAAACTCAGCTCTTGGGCTGTTTTGGCTTGGAGTTGGGGACCAGCCGGTGCCGGGTGCCGTCCGGCTCCTGAATCACGGTGTGGTCCAGCTGGGCCCGGAAGGAACGCCGGATTTCTTCCAGATATTCCTGCCGCAGGGCCTGCTGTTCGGCCTTTTCGGCCTCGGTGAGTCCCTCGGGGGTCTTGCTCTTGTGGGCAAGCGCATTGATGCGGGCGATTTTTTCCTGTGTCATGGTCTTTCTCCTTTTGCGCTGGGCCAGCGCTTGTGTTATACTCTGCTGTGAGAGGTGATTGTATGCCGAATGTGCCCAATTATGCCCGGGAGATGGAGGCTGTTCTCCGCACGCTGGAAGGACGGCGGCCCCGGCTTCTGCTCCATGCCTGCTGCGGGCCCTGCTCCAGCGCCGTGCTGGAACAGCTGAGCCAGTATTTTGATATCACGATTTTGTATTATAACCCCAACATCTGGCCGGCGGAGGAGTACCACCGCCGGGAGGAGGAGCTGGAACGGTTTGTGGCCCAGGCCCATCCCCTGGGGGTGACGGTGGTGGAGGACCGCTACGACCCCCAGGAGTTTTACGACGCCGCCCGGGGCCTGGAGGACGAGCCCGAGCGGGGGGCGCGGTGCACCGCCTGCTACCGGCTGCGGATGCGCCGGGCGGCCCAGTACGCCGCCGAACACGGGTTTGACTGGTTCACCACCACCCTGTCCATCAGCCCCCACAAGGACGCCGCCCGGATCAACCAGATCGGTCAGGAGCTGGCCGCCGAATATGGCGTCCCTCACCTGCCCTCCGACTTCAAGAAGAAGAACGGCTATCTCCGCTCCCTTCAGCTGTCGGCGGAGTACGGGCTGTACCGGCAGGATTACTGCGGGTGCGTGTTCAGCGCCAAGGCCCGGCAGCAAGAGAAACCGTAAGATTCAGGCCGTCTCTTCCTCGGGCAGCCGGGCCACCAGGGCCGCAAAAGCCAGCATGCCCAAACAGGGTACAATGTTGGAGGCCATGCCTGCGGTGAGGCTCACCGCCTCGGCCACCATCCCGATGACCCAGGGCATCACAATGGCTCCCAGGCTGGCCGCCGGCAGCAGAATCGCGATGCTGGTGACCGAGGTCATCCGGCCGGCAGCGGCCACTGCGGTGGGGTTCATCCCCGCCATGGCGAAGGCGAACAGGAACAGCAGGACAATAGCGGGGGTCTGGCTGCGGGCCAGCATCAGGCCGATGTAGGCCGCCAGGCACCCCGCCCCCATCCCCACCATGGCCCGGCGGGGATTTTTAAAGGGAAAGACGAAGGCGATCAGGAGCCGGCCGATGAGGGTTGCGCCCCACATGACGGTGACGGTATAGGTGCTGAGCACCCCCGCAATGATGCCGCTGTCCTTGAAATAGGTGACCATCCAGCCGGTGACGCTGGTTTCGGTGGCGTTCTGGCAGAAGATCAGGCCGGTGAGCAGCCAGAAACGGCGGCTGCGCAGAAAACTCCAGTCGATTTTGCCCCCGGCCTTTTTGCCGGCGGGGCCCATGGGGGTGACGGCGAAGGCCAGCCAGAGGGCAAAGCCCAGCACTGCCAGCAGGAACAGCGGAGCTTTTTCCCCGGCCCGGCCCGCCGCCGCAATCAGGAAGGGACAGAGCAGGGCGCCGCAGGCATAACAGCTGTGCATCAGGTTCATCCCCCGGGTCCGGTCGGGGCTGCTGTCCCCCACCAGGATGGTACAGGTGTTGATGACCTGGCCCTTGGCTGCACCCACCAGGAAAAAGCCCAGGCCCAGCAGGGCCGCCGCCCCGGTGAAGCCCATCAGGCCGTAGCCCACCAGATACCCCAGGGACAACAGCAGAACGCTCCGCTTCATCCCGCCCAGGATGCCCGGCAGCACCCCCGACACAAAGCCGGCGGTCAGATTGCCGATGTTCATCAGACTCAACAGGGTGCCGGTGACGCCGTAGGCAAAGCCGTACTGCTCCTGCAGCAGGCTCACCACCACCCCGCTGGAAATGGCGCATATGCCGCTGAAGAAAAAGGCCGCGAAACCCGCATTCCGTCTGCGGGCCAAGATCTGTTGCGCATCCATAGCGTTTCTTCCTCACTGAAAAGCCCCCGCAAGGGCCGGCACGGCCGGTTGTCCTGCGGGGGCGTTCTTGGTTATGGGCAAAACCCCAGATCTCGCCTTAGCCGTTCTTCTTGAGCGGGTAGGTGATGATCTTCTTGGGGCACTTGGCGACACAGGTGCCGCAGCCGGTGCACTTGTCGTAGTCGATCCGGGCCAGATTGTCGGTGACATGGATGGCGTCGGAGGGGCAGTTCCGCTGGCACATGCCGCAGGCGATGCAGGCGGTGGCGCACTCTTTCATGGCCACCGGGCCGCGGTCGCAGTTGGAGCACATGACCACCGGCTTGTCGGGGCCGGCAGTCTGGATCATGATGACATGCTTGGGGCAGACGGCAGCGCAGGCGCCGCAGCCGGTGCACTTGTCCTGATCCACCACAGCCACGCCGTTGACCACGTGGATGGCGTCGAACTTGCAGGCCTTGACGCAGTCGCCAAAGCCGGCGCAGGCAAAGGAGCAGTCCTTGGGGCCGCCGTAGAGGGCGGCAGCTGCGGCGCAGCTCTGGATGCCCTTGTAGTCATAGCTGGGCTTGCAGTTGTCCTTGTTGCCCTGGCACTGGACCACGGCCTTTTTGGCCACTGCCGAGACCTCAGCGCCCATGATTTTGCCGATGGCGGCGGCAGCCTTGGGGCCGCCGGGAGCGCACTTGTCACAGGGCACACCGTTCATGACGATGGCCTTGGCGTAGTCGGCACAGCCGGCATAGCCGCAGCCGCCGCAGTTGGCGCCGGCCAGGCAGCCGGTGACCTGCTCGATGCGGGGATCTTCCTCCACTGCCATGAACTTGGATGCAGCCACCAGAACCACAGCGCCCAGCGCGCCCACCACGGTACAGAGGATGACAGCCAATACGATATTCATTTTCCGTTTCCCCCTCCCTTAGAGCGTGACGTTGAACAGGTTCTCGACAATGCCGCCGAAGCCCATGAAGGACAGGCTGGTGATAGCCGCTGCCACCAGGGTGATGGGCAGGCCCTTGAAGGGACCGGGCGCATCGCAGACTTCCACCCGCTTGCGCACGCCGCTGAACAGGCACATGGCCAGCATGAAGCCGACGCCGGAGCCGATGGCGCAGACCAGAGACTCGATGTAGGCCACCGCAAAGCCCAGGGTCTGGACATCAGCGCCGTAGTCGTCCACCACCAGGATGGTGACGGCCAGGACGCAGCAGTTGGTGGTAATCAGAGGCAGGTAAACGCCCAGGGCGTTGTACAGGGAAACCATATACTTTTTCAGGAAGATCTCGATGAACTGGACCAGCACTGCAATGACCAGAATGAAGACGATGGTCTGCAGATAGCCCAGATCCGCCGGGTCCAGGACAAAGATCTGGATGGGGAAGGTGACCGCCGTCGCCATGAACATGACGAAGATGACGGCGCCCGACATACCCAGCGAGGAATCCAGCTTTTTGGACACGCCCAGGAACGGGCAGATGCCATAGAACTTCACCAGCACGTAGTTGTTGACCAGGATCATGCTGAAGAAGATAGCAGCGAGTTTGACAAACATTACTTATCCTCTCCTTCCTGCAGATCCTTCAGGGGCTGGCAGCCGATTTTCCGCTCGATGCGGGCGTCCAGCTTATCTTCGACCCAGACGCACAGCGCCATCAGCAGGCCGAAGCAGAGGAAGGCGCCGGGGGCCTGGGTCATGATGCCAATGGTGACAAAGCCCTTGGGCATGATCTGGAAGCCCAGCCAGGTGCCGCTGCCCAGGATCTCACGGATGGTGGCCATCAGGACGACGGTCAGGGTGTAGCCGATGCCCATGCCGATGCCGTCCAGTGCAGAATCCACGACGGTGTTCTTGCAGGCAAACATCTCGGCACGGCCCAGAATGATACAGTTGACGACGATCAGGGGCAGGAAGACGCCCAGAGCGGTGTACAGGCTGTTGACATAGGCCTGCATCACCATCTGAACGATGGTCACAAAGCCCGCGATGATGACGATATAGCAGGGCAGATGGACTTTTGCGGGGATCACGTTGCGCAGCAGCGCGATCATGATGTTGGAGCAAACCAGAACGAAGGTGAACGCAACGCCCATACCAATGGCGTTGGACACCGCCGTGGTCACCGCCAGGGTGGAGCAGGTGCCCAGCACCAGGCGGAGAACCGGGTTCTCCTTGATGATACCATTGGTAAGGATGCTTACCTTGGAGACTTTCTCTTGTGCCATTCTTACCAGCCTCCTTTATGCGAGTTCATTGTAGCAGTTGATGCAGTCGTTGATGGCAGCGAACAGAGCGTTGGTGGAGTAGGTTGCGCCCGTCACGCCGTCAAAGTCCACATCTGCGGTGATGTTGGCGGTGCCGTTCATCCCGTTGAACTGGGCCAGGTAGTCGGCCTCGCCCACCTTGCTGCCGAAGCCGGCGGTCTGGGTGGAAGCGTCCGCCCAGACGCCCGAGACGGTGCCGGTGGTGTCAAAGCCCACGATGACGGTGACCACGCCGCCGTCAAAGCCCGACTCCCCTGCCTGGATGGCGATGGAGCCATCGGGCGCCTTGACGGCGCCGGTGACGCCGGCGGTGGTGTAGCCGGTGATCTCTTCCAGCTCGGTGGCGTCGGACACGGTGGGCAGGACCTGGACATAGGCGGCCAGGGTGACGGCCTTCTGATTGGCCTCAATCACCGGGGCGGTAAACGAGTTCACCAGGGCCAGCAAAAGGCTGACCACCAGGGAGCTCAGGGTCAGAACAAGGATAGGTTTGGTGGTGCTATCCCATGTAGCAGACTTACTCATTTGTCAGCACCTTCCTTTCCTGCTTTCTTGGCCGGCTTGATGTAGCCGTAGGGGGTCTGACGGGTCGCGTCATTGATGAAGGGAACCCACAGGTTCATGAACAGCAGTGCGAAGGAGACGCCCTCGGTGTAGCTGCCCCAGTACCGGATGGCGAAGGTGACAACGCCCAGGCAGACACCGTAGATCAGCTTGCCCTTCAGGGTGAAGGGGCTGGTGACGTAGTCGGTGGCCATAAAGACGGCGCCGAACAGCAGGCCGCCGGACAGAATCTCCACCAGGCTCTCGTGGATGCTGCCGGTGGCGATCAGGTAAAAGACAAAGACGCTGCCCACATAGGTCAGCGGAATGGCGGGGCTGATGGTCTTGGTAAAGACCAGGTACAGGAAGCCCAGGACGATGGCCAGGGCGCAGGTCTCGCCCAGGACGCCGCCATGGATGCCCATGAACAGGTCCAGCAGGTTGAGACGGCTGGGATCAGCCACCTGCAGCGGGGTTGCGCTGGCCAGCTGGTCCACGGCTGCGTCGGGGAAAACCCAGGCGTTCATCTCGTTGGTGAAGCTGACGAACAGCACAATCCGGCCCACCAGGGCAGGGTTGGCAAAGTTCATGCCGATGCCGCCGAACAGCTGCTTGGTGATGAGGATGGCGGCCACAGCGCCCACTGCCACCTGACCCAGGGGCATATTGACGGGGACGTTCATGGCCAGAATGATGCCGGTCACCACGGCGGACAGGTCGCCGATGGGAGAGGGCTTCTTGAGCAGTTTGCAGTACAGCCACTCCAGCGCCACGCAGACCACCACCGAGAAGGCGGTGACCAGCAGGGCCCGCAGCCCGAAGATGACCGCCGATGCCACCACCACCGGGCACAGAGCGACGATGACGTTGGCCATCAGGCCCCGGGTGGATTCATCCGAGCGGATATGCGGGGAGGCCGAAACAATAAGTTTGGTATCCATGATTTACTTATTGCCTCCTTTTTTGATTTGATCGAGGTAGTAGGCCTTGGCCAGGCTCATCATCTGGGTGCAGGGGCGCTTGGCCGGGCAGACGAAGGTGCAGGAGCCGCAGTTGAAGCAGTAGTCCACATGCAGCTTGCCCAGTTCTTCCACGTCGCGGGCGGCGTAGGCTCCATTGACCTCCACAGGGGCCAGGCCCATGGGGCAGTACTCAATGCAGCGGCCGCAGCGGATGCAGGCCTGGGCGGCGGGCGGGGTTGCAGAAGCATCGCTCAGCAGGATGACGCCCGAGCAGGTCTTGCTGATGGGATAGCTCAGATCCTCCACGGCGTGGCCCATCATGGCGCCGCCGTCCACCACCTTGCCCAGGGTGACATCCGGCTTGAGGCCGGCTGCGTTGATGATGTCCTGATAGGAAGTGCCCACCGGGACAATCAGGTTCTGGGGCTTGGCGCAGGCGTCGCCGTCCACGGTGACGATCCGCTCCACCACCGGCATACCGGTGGCCAGGTACTTGCCCAGCATGCCGACCGAGGTCACATTCATGACGATGGCGCCGGCGTCGGCGGGCAGGCCCCCGTGGGGAACCTCGCGGCCCAGGCACTTCTCGATCAGGATCAGCTCGGCGCCGGTGCCGTAGACGCTGGGCAGCGGCTTGACATCGATGTTGGCGATGTCCTTGGTCTTCTGGCACAGCAGGTCGATGCACTCGGGCTTGTTCTTCTCAATCCCGATGATGCAGCGCGGAATCCCGGTGTACTGGAGCACTGCCTGGATGCCGCGGACAATGTCGTCCGGGCTGGTCAGCATCTCCTGGGTGTCGCTGGTCAGCCAGACCTCGCACTCCGAGGCGTTGATCAGCAGGGTATCCACCGGGCTCTTGGGCTGGAGCTTGACATCGGTCGGGAAACCGGCGCCGCCCAGACCCACCAGCCCGCTGGCCCGCACGGCCGCCAGGAAGCTGGCCTTGTCGGTGACCACCGGCGGCTTGACAGCCGGGTCCACCGTCTGCTTGCCATCGGTCTGGATGACCACCGAGTCGCACGCCCTGCCGTTGGACAGGCGGTAAGACTCAACGGCCGTCACCTTGCCCGACACACTGGAGTGGATGTTGGCCGAGACGAAACCGCCCGCCTCACCGATCAGCGTGCCCACGCAGACCTCGTCGCCCTTTTTGACCGTGGCTTTCGCCGGGGCGCCGATATGCTGGCTCATCAGGATGCGCACCTGCGCGGGCAGGGGCATCGGGACAGGCTTGCTTGCAGCGGTTGCTTTGTCATGCGGCGTATGCGCGCCAAGCGCCGCACGTTTCAGCTTGTTCAACATGAACTATACAATCCCCCATTCTGCTTATTGCCGCGGCCCGCTGCACCCCGCAAAAAGGGCGCAGCAGTCCCACGGCTGCTGCTTGACATATTTTTATTGTATCATTTCCCTGTTCTAAGTCAACGCCCAACTGGTCAAGAATTTGATGAACGAGAAATTTTTTCGCCCTTTGCAGCACAAATTTTGACGGTTGTTCCCAGATTTCAGGCATTTTTTGTGCATTTTGCAGATTTCACAAAATCCCCGCCAAACCCTCTCTTTTCCCCGCCCGCCGGAGCTGCGGGGCCGGCTGGAGGATTTTGGATGTTTGCCAACCGCCGCCGAGTATGCTATACTATATATATTGAATACCGCCGCTCCGAGAGGAACGCAGGGGCAGGCCCAGACTGCCGCCGGCCGCCCATCACCATAAGGAGGTCCAGACATGAAAGTTCTCAAAGCAATGCTCGTTTTCTTTACTGCTCTTGCCGTCGCAGCAACGGCGCTGCTGCTCTTCTGCCAGGCCAAAAATGCCCCTCACTATATCCGCATCTATGGCGGCGAAGATCAAAACTGACAAAAAACGCACCAAGGGCCTGCCGCAGCAAAGCGGCAGGCCCTTGTTTTTGTTTCAGTACCGTTCCAGCCGGAGGACGGCGGCGGTGATGTCGTCGGCCCGGCTGTCCTGGCCGGCCCGGGTCCGGGCGGTTTCCACCAGGGTCTGGGCGATCTGTTCGGGGCTGTCCCCAGCAGCCGCCGACAATTCCAGCTGTTTCAGGACCCAGCCCGGCCCGTCCACCAGCAGGCCATCCGACACCAGGACGGCCACATCCCCGGCCGCCAGCCGGACCATCCGGCTCTGACCGCTGACCGCGCCCAGAACTCCCACCGGCAGGCCGGCTTCTCCCACCGTCCGCGCCCGGCCCTCGTGGACGATGAATCCGGGGGCGGCCCCGGCTTTGAAGATCCGGGCCGCCCCGGTGTAGAGGTCCACGCTCAGCAAATCCAGGGTGGCGCCGCTTTCTTCCTCGCTCTTGAGAGCCAGCGCCACATTCACCAGCCGGGCCGCCAGCTCGGCGGTAAAGCCCGCCCGCAGCAGGCGCCCGGTCAAGTCGGCAGCCAGATTTCCGTCCACGGCGGCGGGGCGGCCGGTGCCCATCCCGTCACAGAGAATCATCTGGGCCGCCGTGGGACTGCAAAACTGCTGGACCGCATCCCCCGACACTTCCCCCTGTGCCGGGGCGCCGGCCCAGCCGAACAAAGCCCGCAGCAGCGGCTTTTCGGTGAAAAGCAAGGTGGTGACCCCTTTGCAGCTCAACTTTTGGGGAATTTCAAAGCTGCGGCGGCAGAGCTTGCCCACCTCTCCCGCCAGGGCTGACAGTTCTCCCTGACTGAACCGGGCCCGGGGCAGTGTCACCGCCGCCCGGGTCCGGCCCAAATCGTCCAGGGTGACGGCACATTCCAGGGGCGGCATCCCCAGAGAGGAGAAAAACGCCGCCACACGGCCGGATTTGTAGGGCTCCGGGGTGCCCGGGCTCCCCAGCTGATCCCCCAGGGCACTGAGGGCCTGGGCCACCGCGCTGTACTGCTCGGTGAGGGCGGTCCGCATGGCCTCGGCGTGGACTCTGGCCTCTTGCCGGCTCTTATACAGGGCAAAGGAACGGGTCACCGTCCCCGACAGGGCCGCCGGGTGGATGCAGCGGGACAGCTGCCCCGGCAGGTCCTGGGCTTCCAACTGCTGTTTTTCCTCCAAAATGGGCCGCAGGGCTCCAAAGCCCTCCATGGTGACAGCGTATTCCTCCTTCCAACAGGCATCCTTTCGGCCGCAGTTGGCGCAGAGGGTGTCGTGGGTGTTGTCCACCACCCACCGCCATCCCTCCTGCCGCCGGGGCAGGCCCTCATACACCCGGTTGACGGTATCTGCCAGAGAGGACAGGCTCTCGGCGGCCGCATTCAGGCGGGTGGCCGCCGCCGACAGCTGGGGTTTTTCGGCCCGCTCGGCGGGGTCGTGGTCCAGGCTGGCATCCCGCATCAGAATCCGGCGGGGAATCAGCAGGCAGGCCCCGGCCCCCGCCCCCAGGGCCGCCAGATACCCGAAGGCGTCTCCGGGCGGCTGGACCGCCAGAATCCCGATCAGGGCGCCGCCGCTGTAAAAGGCCGTACAGGCCAGCTTGTCCCCCTGGGCCAGCAGGCCCAGCGCCGCGCCGCAGCACAGGCCCACCCCGCCGCAGGCCAGATCCTGGCCAGCGCAGCAGAGTCCGGCGGCCGCCATGGCGGCACTGCTGAGGGCGGGCTGAATCTTTCCGCGGCAGGACAAAACCAATGTATAGAGGACTGCGGCGGCCAGTCCCAGATTCACCGGACCCAGCGCAAAGGGTCCCAGGGCCGCTCCCCCGCACAAAACCAGCAGCATCCGGCCGGCTCCCGGTTTTTCGGCGGGGGCGCGGCGGAGAATCCAGCCAATCCCGGCGGCCAGCACCGTATCCGCCCCCGAGAACAACAGCCCGTCGCCGCCGATGTACATCCGAAAACAAAAGGCGCTCCCCATCAAAAGGACGCATCCTGACACCGCCGCCGGCAAAAAGTGCCGGGGCCAGAGCCACCGGGCCACAATGGCCCCGCCCACCGCGCAGATCAGGCAGACGGTCCGCACCCCCTGGGCCCGCATCAGCAGAGCCAGCACCGCGCCGGCCCCGCAGGCCGCAAAGCAATCCTCCCCCAGCCCCAGCACCAGGCCCAGGGCAAAGGGGCAGAGCTGACCGTAGAGGACCGCCCAGCCGCCGGCAAAGCCGACCGCCAGTCCATACAGCTGCCGCAGCACCAGACCCATCTGACCCCGGCGGACCAGGGATTCCTGACCGTTTTCCCGCACCGGCAGCGGCGAAGCAGCCGGACCAAAACCCACAAAACCCTTTTCCATACAAAATGCCCCCTGTGTTTGATGTATTCCAAAGCCGCTCTGTGCATATACTCTAACAGGGGCCGGCCGCGCTTTTTGCCGCATCCAGTCCCGGCGTCCAAAAGAGGCAAAACAAGATAAAAAAGACCTTGTACGGTGCAAAATATCCGTACAAGGTCTTTTTCGGTTGCGATGTCAGGGTTTCTGCGGTTATTCGTCCACCGCCGCACGCAGGCGCTCGATGGCCAGGTGCAGCCGCTCCACCGTCTTTTCCCGGCCCATCATGCAGGCCAGGTCCACCCCGCCGCCGGGGGTCCGCTGTTTGCCCGACAGGGCGATGCCCAGAGGGTACAGCAGCCAGCCGTTCTTCTTTTCCATCCGCTCGGCCAGGGCCTTGCAGGCGTCAAACAGGCCGTCCCGGTCATTGTAATCGGTCCCCTCGTCCGACAGCAGAAGCTCCAGAGCCGTCAGGGCCTCCAGGGCCGAAGCCGGGGTGGTCTTTTGCTTTTTGTTGGTGTAGAGGCTCAGGTCGTAGTCGGGCAGGGCGTCAAAGAAATCGATCTGGGGCGGGATATCGCTCAGCATCTCGCACCGGGGCTGGAGGTTGGCGCACAGCAGTGCCTTGTTGATGGGGCAGTGAACCGCCTGGTCAATCCAGGGGTCGGCCTTTTCCTGGAATTCCTCCGGGGTCAGCCGCCGGATGTACTCGGCGTTGATGGCCCGCAGCTTGAGGGGGTCAAAGATGGCCGGGGACTTGGAAATCCCGGCGGGGTCCCAGATTTTGACCAGTTCGGGCAGGGAGAAGATCTCCTGCTCGGCATACTCGCCCCTGGGACTCCAGCCCAGCAGACAGATATAATTCAGGATGGCCTGGGGCAGGCAGCCCTTGGCGATCAGGTCCTGATAGCTGGCGTCGCCATTCCGCTTGGACAGCTTGTTCTGGGCGTCCTTCATCACCGGCGGGCAGTGGATATAGACCGGAATCTCCCACCCAAAGGCCTGGTACAGCAGGTTGTACTTGGGGGTGGAGGACAGATATTCACTGCCGCGGATGACATGGGTGATCCCCATCAGGTGGTCGTCCACCACGTTGGCAAAGTTGTAGGTGGGCATCCCGTCGCTCTTGATGAGGATCTGGTCGTCCATCTCGCTGTTGTTCACCTCGATGTGGCCGTAGACCAGATCGTCGAAGCTGGTAACGCCGGTGCGGGGAATCTTCTGCCGGATGACATAGGGTTCCCCGGCCGCCAGCCGGGCCCGGACTTCCTCGGCGGGCAGGTCCCGGCAGCAGCCGTCGTAGTGGGTCATTTCGCCCCGGGCCCGCTGTTCAGCGTGGAGGGCATCCAGACGCTCATTGGAGCAGAAGCAATAGTAGGCCTTGCCGTCTGCCACCAGCTGCTCGGCGTACTGCTTGAACAGGCCCATCCGCTCGCTCTGGACATAGGGGCCCACCGGGCCGCCCACGTCGGGGCCTTCGTCCCACAAAAGGCCGGCTTCCCGGCAGGTGTTATAGATGACATCCACCGCGCCGTCCACATACCGCTCCTGGTCGGTGTCCTCAATCCGCAGAATGAAGGTGCCATCGGCGTGCTTGGCGGTCAGGTAGGCGTACAGCGCCGTGCGCAGGTTGCCCACGTGCATGTAGCCGGTGGGCGACGGCGCAAAGCGGGTGCGTACTTTCTTGTCTTGCATGATGATTTCTCCTCTATTACAGGCTGCAAAAAACAGCGTCCTCTCAAAAGACAGTCTTAGTTTACCCACTTGCAGGGCGTTTGTCAATCATTGGAGGCGGCTTTCCTATTTTATAATGCTTTCCACTTGACAAACCGCGGTCATCCGCATACAATAGCATCTGTAAGCCGCATCGGCGCGGCAACGGCATGCGCCGGATTTGCAGCTTGGCACGCTGAATTCAAGACCCGGCATCCTCCGTGGATGCCGGGTTTTTTGCGGCAGCCGTCCGGGGCCGGACAACCTGTGTCTGCATCCGGCCCGACAAGAAGGGTTTTTGGGAAAAGGAGATTCAACAAGATGAGAAAGAACAAGATTTTGGCTTTCTGCCTGTCGGCCCTGATGGTGGCCGGCCTGGCAGGCTGCGGCAGCTCTTCCAGCGCCGCTTCCACTTCCAGCTCCAGCGCTGCTTCCACCGCGGACAGCTCCGCTGCATCCGCCGCTGAGGCACCCGACGGCGACGGCGACCCCACCACCCTGACGGTGGCCATGGAGTGCGCCTACGCTCCCTACAACTGGACCCAGACCACCGACGAAAACGGCGCCGTTCAGATCCGGGATTCCAGCGACTACGCCTACGGCTATGATGTCATGATGGCCAAGAAGATCGCCGAGGCTCTGGGCCAGGATGTCCAGATCGTCAAGCTGGACTGGGACAGCCTGGTTCCCGCTGTCATGAGCGGCGATGTGGACTGTGTCATTGCCGGCCAGTCCATCACCAGCGAGCGGGCCGAGCAGGTGGACTTCTCTGACCCCTACTACTACGCTTCCATCGTCACCCTGACCAAGAAGGACAGCCCCTATGCTTCCGCCACCAGCGTGGCCGACCTGGAGGGCGCTGTCTGCACCAGCCAGCTGGGCACCATCTGGTATGACAACTGCCTGCCCCAGATCCCCAATGCTGACATCCTGCCTGCACAGGAGACCGCTCCCGCCATGCTGGTGGCCCTGAACAGCGGCGCCTGCGACGTGGTGGTCACCGACCGTCCCACCGCCCAGGCTGCCCTGATCGCTTACCCCGACTTCACCCTGCTGGACTTCGGCGGCGGTGACGGCGACTTCCAGGTCAGCGAGGAGGACATCAACATCGGTATCTCGATGAAGAAGGGCAACACCGCTCTGAAGGATGCCATCAACGAGGTCCTGTCCACCATGACCGTCGACGATTACAACACCATGATGGATGAGGCCATCTCGGTCCAGCCCCTGAGCGAGTAATCCCCCAACCACACACAACCATCGAGCCCCGGCCGGACTTTCTGCCCGGTCGGGGCCGTGGTTGTCTTTGGCCCCCGGGCCGGAAGTACAAAGGAGTTCCCTGTATGTACGAATTTTTGAACGAGTGTGCCTTCCTGCTGCAGAAGTACGGTTTTTCCTACCTGCGCGGCGCAGGCACTACCCTGCTGCTGGCCCTGGTGGGCACCCTGGTGGGCTGCCTGATCGGCTTTGCAGTGGGCACCCTGCAGACCATCCCCATCGACCCCCACCGCGATCCGCTGTACAAGCGGGTTCTGCTGCGGGTCCTCCACGCCATTCTGCGGTGCTATGTGGAACTGTTCCGCGGCACCCCCATGATGATTCAGGCGGTTTTCATCTACTACGGCCTGATGCAGGTCTTCAACATCCACCTGGACATGTGGCCGGCGGGCTTCCTGATCGTCTCCATCAACACCGGCGCCTACATGGCCGAGACGGTCCGGGGCGGCATCGTCTCCATCGACCCCGGCCAGACCGAGGGCGCCATGGCCATCGGCATGTCCCACTGGCAGACCATGCTTCATGTCATCATGCCCCAGGCTTTGCGGAACATCGTTCCCCAGATCGGCAACAACTTTATCATCAACATCAAGGATACTTCGGTCCTGTCGGTCATCTCCATCACCGACCTGTTCTTTGTCCACAAGAGCGTGGTGGGCGCCCAGTACACCTACTTTGAGAGCGCCACCATCGTCATGCTGATCTACCTGACCATGACCCTGGTATCCAGCTATCTTCTGCGGCTGTGGGAGAAGAAACTGGACGGCCCCCAGAACTACGACCTGAACACCACCGACACCCTGGCCTACACCAGCGGGATGTACAATGCTCCCGACCCCAACCACGAATCCCAGAATCTCGATATGAAGGAGGGTGCAAGCCATGTCTGAGCCCATCATTGAGGTCCGCCACCTGTCCAAGAGCTTCGGCACCCATGTGGTCCTGCGGGACGTGGATTTCACGGTGAGCCCCGGGGATGTCACCTGTGTGATCGGCGCTTCCGGCAGCGGCAAATCCACCCTGCTGCGCTGCATCAATCTGCTGGAAACCCCCACCAGCGGCTCGATTTTGTTCCACGGTGAGGACATCATGTCCAAAAAGTTTGATCCGTCGGCCTACCGCGCCCGGGTGGGCATGGTATTCCAGAGCTTCAACCTCTTCAACAACATGACCGTTCTGGACAACTGCACCGCCGGTCTCCGGTACGTCCTCCACCAGGACAAGGAGACCGCCCGTCAGACCGCCCTCGCCAACCTGGAAAAGGTGGGCATGGCCCCCTACATCAACGCCCGGCCCCGGCAGCTGTCCGGCGGCCAGAAACAGCGTGTCGCCATTGCCCGGGCCCTGTCCATGCAGCCGGAAGTGCTCCTCTTTGACGAGCCCACCAGCGCCCTGGACCCCCAGATGGTGGGCGAAGTGCTGGCCGTCATGCGGAAACTGGCGGCCGACGGTCTGACCATGATTGTGGTCACCCACGAGATGGCCTTTGCGCGGGATGTTTCCAGCCATGTGGTGTACATGGCTGACGGCGTCATCGCTGAAGAGGGCACCCCCAAGGACATCTTTGAGAACCCCCGCAATCCCAAGACCATCGAGTTCCTCTCCCGTTTCCGCGACCAGTGACCCAGGCCTTTTACCACTTCTCAAGCCCCCGATCCCTTCGGACGGGGGCTTTTCCCGGCCCTTTGACCCGGCTTTGTCAGATGTTTCCTCTTTTTCTTCGGCCCTCTGATCCTCGCCGGCGGGGCTGCCTCTCCCCTCTTTCCCTGTTTTTTCGACCGTATTTTTGTTTTTTCTTGTTTTTCTCCGTTTTTTCTGTTTCATTTTGCACCATTCGCTTTTGCCCGGGTTTCTGCTCCCCCGGACAGCACAAAGCCCGCCGCGAGTCATCGCGGCGGGCTTTGGTGTTTCTTGCAGGGATGCTTATTTTGCGTGGTTGCCCAGGTAGGCCTTGCGGACGGCCTCATTGGCCAGCAGTTCCTTGCCGGTACCGCTGAGGGTGATCCGGCCGGTCTCCATCACATAGCCCACGTCGGCGATCTGGAGGGCCATATTGGCGTTCTGCTCAATCAGCAGGACGGTGACGCCCTTGCGGTTGATCTCCTTGATGATGTCGAAGATGCCCTTGACCACGATGGGCGCCAGGCCCAGGGAAGGCTCGTCCATCATAATCAGCTTGGGACGGGCCATCAGGGCGCGGCCCACCGCCAGCATCTGCTGTTCGCCGCCCGACAGGGTGCCGGCGGCCTGCCAGGACCGCTCTTTCAGCCGGGGGAACAGCTCATAAATCCAGGCCAGGTCGCTTTCCAGGCTGTCCCGGCGGAGGTATGCGCCGATTTTCAGGTTTTCCAGGACGGTCAGGTCGGGGAACACATGGCGGCCTTCCGGCACCAGGGTCAGCCCCTTGGAGACAATCCGGTCCGGCGGAAGGCCCGTCAGGTCCTCTCCCTGGAAGTGGACCCGGCCGCTTTTTACCTTCACCAGGCCGGCCAGGGCCCGCAGGGTGGTGGATTTGCCGGCGCCGTTGGCGCCGATCAGGGTCACAATCTGGCCCTCCTCCACCTTGAAGGAAATGCCTTTGACGGCCTCGATGCCGCCGTAACTCACACACAGATCATCAATTCTCAGCATCGTCGGCCACCCCCAGATAAGCGTCAATGACGCGCTGGTTCCCGCTGATTTCCTCGGGGGTTCCCTCGGCGATCAGCTTGCCGAAATCCAGCACATAAATACGGTCGGAAATCTGCATCACCAGGTCCATGTGATGCTCGATCATCAGGACGGTCAGGTGGTATTTGTCCCGGATTTCCCGGATGAAGTCGGTCAGCTCCTGGGTTTCCTGAGGGTTCATGCCGGCGGCCGGCTCGTCCAGCAGCAGGAGCTTGGGCTCAGTGGCCAGGGCCCGGGCAATTTCCAGCCGGCGCTGCAGGCCGTAGGGCAGCGAGGAGGCCACCTCGTCCTTCAGATGGGCCAGCCCCTGCTCTTCCAGCAGGGCCATGGCCTCGGCCCGCATCCGGGCCTCCTCCTTGGCGTTCAGCCGGAAGGTGGCGGACAGGAAGTTCTGTTTGGCCCGCATGTGCTTGGCGATCAGAACGTTTTCAAAGACGGTCAGCGCGCCGAACAGCCGGATATTCTGGAAGGTCCGGGCAATGCCCCGGTGGGTGATCCGGTCGGGGGTGGGGTTCAGCTTGTGGGTGTAGAGCCCCTTGTTCTGGCCCAGATAGGCTTTGTCCATCTTGCCCTGGGGATAGTTCTCCACCAGGGGCTGGCCGCAGAAGTCGATTTTGCCGTTGGTGGGCTCGTACACACCGGTGATGCAGTTGAAGGCGGTGGTTTTGCCGGCGCCGTTGGGGCCGATCAGGGCCACGATTTCCCCCTCGTTCACATCCATGGACAGGTCGTTCATGGCCACCACGCCGCCAAACTGCATGGTCACATGTTCCACATGGAGGACGTTTGGACGTTCACTCATTTCGACGCCTCCTTTTCAGCATGTTTGGGGCTGGATGTTTTGCGGCTGCGCAGCAGATCGGGAAGTTCCCGGTCGCCCATAATGCCGCGGCGGAAGAACAGCACCACGATCATGATGATGACCGAGAATACCACCATTCGGAAGCCGTTGCGGAGCAGGGGCAGCTTGAGGGACCGGGAGATCACAAAGTAGACCAGCCAGCCCAGCAGCAGGAAGGCCACAATCCAGACCGGAAGTTCCTGGGTGAGGGTGTGCCCCTCCTTTTTGCGGATGGCCCGGATGGCCAGGAAGGCGGCCGCAATCACCACGATGGCAAACACCGCGATAAAAGCCAGACGGCCGGGATCGGTGGGAGAGGCAAACACCAGTTCCGAATCCAGGAACCGGAGCCACCACTCGGAGCAGGCCACATAGAGGAAGGTAGCCATGATGGAGCCGGACACCGAGCCGATGCCGCCGATGACCACGATCAGGAGCAGTTCATAGGTCATGGTAGAGGTAAAGACCTTGGCCTGGGCGTTGGCAGCGTACATGGCGAACAGGCCGCCGCCCACACCGGCGAAGAAGGAGGAAATGCAGAAGGAGAGCATCTTGTGCTTGGCCAGGTTGATGCCCATGGCCTCGGCGGCAATCTCATCTTCCCGGATGGCCTTGAAAGCCCGGCCATAGGAGGAATTGATGAGCAGAACAATGATGGCGATGCAGACCACCGCAATCAGCATGGGAACAAAGGCCGACAGACGCAGAACGGTCTGGCCCGAAGCGTTCTCGATGTTGAAGTCGGAGAAGGTGGGGAAGCTCTTGAGCATGTTGGCGCCGTTGGTGATGGGGCCCAGGGGCTGCCACTGAAAGACAGCCCGGAGAATTTCGGCAAAACCCAGGGTGGCAATGGCCAGATAGTCGCTCTTGAGGCGGAGAACCGGCAGGCCGATCAGGTAGGCAAAGCCGGCGGCCACCAGGCCGGCCAGAACCAGGGCCACCAGGACGCCCAGCACCATGCTGACGGCCCCGCCGACGCCGGAGGTGCCGAACAGCAGGCCGAAGGTATCCTGGAGGGAGAATTTGACGGCAGAGCCGCCGAACAGATAGTAGACGGTATCCTTCTGGTCCACAGGGACGGTGAGGATGGCGTAGGTATAGGCGCCCAGCAGCATAAAGCCTGCCTGGCCCAGAGAGAACAGGCCGGTGAAGCCGTTCAGAAGGTTCATGGAGACCACCACCAGGGAGTAGACAGCGCCCTTTTTCAGGACGGTGAACAGCTGGCTTGTGGGCAGCAGGACCCGCGGTGCATTGGGAATCAGGGCGGTGATGTTTTCCAGCAGGATGATGAAGGCCAGAAAGACCACAATTCCCGCCAGGGCGCCCCAGCTGACGCTTTTCTTTTTGTTCATGCGGGGGCCTCCTTACACTTTGTCGGTCGCCTTTTCGCCGAACAGACCGGTCGGCTTAAAGACGAGGATCACGATGAGCAGGGCGAAGGTGATGGCGTCCGAAAAGACGGTGAACTGGGTGCTCTTGACCAGGTTCTCACAGATCCCGATGATGAAAGCGCCGATCACCGCGCCGGGAATCGAGCCGATGCCGCCAAACACTGCCGCCACGAAAGCCTTCAGGCCGGGCATGGCGCCGGCGGTGGGGGTGATGGCGGGATAGTTGGTGAAGTAGAGCATCGAGCCCACAGCAGCCAGGGCCGAGCCGATGATGAAGGTGGCCGAAATCACCGAGTTGATCTTGATGCCCATCAGCTGGCTGGTCTCAAAGTCCTTGGCAACGGCCCGCATGGCCATGCCGACCTTGGTGCGGTCGATCAGCTGGGTCAGCAGCACCACCAGGGCCACCACCAGGAAGGGGGTCAGGATGACTGCCCAGCGGGTGGGCGTGCCGGCGATGGTGATGGTATCGGACAGGAACGGGATGGTGGGGTAGCTCATGGGCTGGCCGCCGGTGACATAGGTGGCGGTGTTTTGCAGCAGATAGCTGACGCCGATGGCCGAAATCATGACCGACATGCGGGGCGCCGAGCGGAGCGGCTTATAGGCCACCCGCTCGATCAGAAAGCCCAGGGCCACCGTCAGCAGCAGCACCAGAGGCAAAGCGGCGTAGAGGGGCATCCAGGTGGAGATATAGACCCCCATCAGGCCGGCCACCATGAACACGTCGCCGTGGGCAAAGTTAATCAGACGCAGAATGCCGTAGACCATCGTATAGCCGATGGCGATCAGGGCATACTGGCCGCCCACTGCAATGCCGGACAGCAGGACCGAAATAAAGTATTCCATACAGTCTCCCTTCGCTTCGGGCAGGTTTCAACAAATGGTTTGGCGGGGGCCAGCGGCCCCCGCCAAACCTTCAATCGATCGTTTGTTACTGCTCAGCAACGGTCTGCTGGGTTTCCAGTTCCCAAGCGCCGTCGTTGGTGGAGTGCTTGATGTAAGCGGTGTCGCGGATGGCGTCGCCCTGCTCATCAAAGGCGATGTGGCCGGACACACCGTCGTAGGTCACACCAGCCAGAGCAGCCTTGACAGCAGCAGGATCGGTGGAGCCGGCAGCCTTCAGAGCTTCCAGAGCCACATAGTAGGCATCATAGCCCATGGCAGTGACGGCTGCGATGGTGTCGTTGCCGCCGTTGTTGGTCAGGGCCTCGGGGTTCTCGTTGATGTAAGCCTTGACGCCTTCATCGAAGTCAGGCGAGCCGCCCTCCTGGTAGAAGGTGGAGACATACAGCTGAACATCGGTGCCTTCAGCGGCTGCCAGAACCATGTTGTCGTCCAGGGTATCGGAGCCCAGGAATGCAGCGTCAATGTCCAGGGCAGCGGCCTGCTGGATGATCTGGGTGGCGTAAGCGATGGACACCGGGGTGAAGATGACATCAGCGCCCTCGTTCTTGGCCTGGTTCAGGTAGGTGCTGAAGTCGGAGTTGTTGGTGGGGAAGGAAGCGGTGACGACGGTGCCGCCGGCCGCCTCAAAGGCCTGGGTGAAGTAGGCAATCAGGCCCTGGTCGTACTCGTTGCCGGTCTCGCCCAGGCAGTAGGCGACTTTGGCGTCGAACTTATCCTTGGCGAAGTTGGCCAGAACGGTGCCCTGGAAGGGGTCCAGGAAGCAGATGCGGTAGTAATAGTCGTTGCCGGCGGTGACGTTGGGGTTGGTGCAGGTGACGCCGATGGCAGCCAGGCCGGCGTCGTCAAAGACGGGGCCGCCTGCAATGGACACGCCCGAACCATAGGAGCCCAGCACCAGGGAGACGCCCTGGCTCACCAGCTCGGCAGCAGCCGAGGGAGCCTTGTCGGTGGAGGAGCCGTTGTCAGCGTACACCAGTTCCACCTGATAGGTCTCGCCGCCGATCTCGACGGTGGGGGTCTCGGCGTTGGCGTACTGCATGCCCAGCATTTCCTTCTTGCCGCCCGAAGCCGAGTCACCGGTGGAGGGCTCAAAGACGCCGATCTTGACCACCTTGTCCCCCGAAGCGGCGCTGGCGGTGCTGCCTGCCGCAGCTGTGGAGCTGCTGGCGGCCGTGGACGACGACGAGCAGCCGGCCAGCGTGGAAACGCTGAGAGCGGCTGCCGCAGCCAGGGCTACAAACCGTTTGCATTTCATATTGGTATTCCTCCCTCTGATTCCGGCACAGGGCCGGTATGTGCGCTATACAAACACAGTTGTATTTTCTGCGATATCACTATTATAAACATCTGCCCAAAAATTGCAATGGCCAAATTCCACATAAAACAAAGTTTGCCTCTCTGCATTTCTGAGAAAAACGAAGAAAATAAAGTCTGACTTCTCCTTTTTCGCTGTTTTTTGTACTTGATGGGCGTACATCCAAGCGTTCCTTTCAAAGCCAAAAGGACAGCTGTCCTCACACTAAATACGAATTCTTTGCTTTTGGGGCGGTTTTCCCTCTCCTGACAGCCAAAAGCCGCCGGTTTCTGTTTTACACAAAATTATTTTGTGAAATCAGGGTTTTCTGTGACAATATCACATAAAACACAGCCCGCTTATGCTATAATAGCCTTACAGGAATCCATCTTCTGAAGGAGGCGAGGCAACCATGAAACAGTACGTCTGTTCAATCTGCTCCTATACATACGATGAAAGCAAAGGCATCCCCGAAGCCGGCATCCCGCCGGGAACCCGCTGGGAAGATCTGCCCGACGACTGGACCTGCCCCCTGTGCGGGGCGGTAAAAGACATGTTCGTCGAAAAGGACAGCGAACCCCAGCCCGCCCCACCGGCCCCGGCAGCCGCTTCCCCCCTGCCCCACGATGAGCGGGAAATGTCCCCCATGGAGATGAGCATCCTCTGTTCCAACCTGGCCCGGGGCTGTGAAAAGCAATATCTTCCCCAGCAGTCGGAAGCCTTTGCCCAGCTGGCCGCCTTCTTCCGTCAGGCGGCAGAGCCGGTCCCCCAGCCGGACATCCAGAAGCTGATCCAGCTCATCGACCAGGACCTGGCAGAGTATCCCCAGGCCAGCGCCGTCCTTGCCGACGCCGGCGACCGCGGCGCGCTGCGCTGCCAGGTTTGGAGCGAGAAGGTCACCCGCATCCTGAAATCCCTTTTGGCCCGCTACCAGAAGGAGGGAGAAAAGATGCTGGAAAACACCGGCGTCTACGTCTGCACCATCTGCGGGTTTGTCTATGTGGGGGATGAGCCCCCCGCCATCTGCCCGGTCTGCAAGGTGCCGGCCTGGAAATTTGAGAAAGTGGAAGGGAGGGCTGTCTGATGTCTGAAAAATATGCGGTGCGCAACCTGCGCCTTTGTACCAAAGACTGCCTGTGCCTTTATGTCTGCCCCACCGGGGCCTCCGACACAGAGAACAGCATCATTGACACCGACAAATGTATTGGCTGCGGCGTCTGTGCCGACGCCTGCCCTTCGGGGGCCATTTCGATGGTGCCCAAGGTCTATCCGCCCCAGCAGCCCAAGACCGAACCGGTGGTCCAGGCGCTGCGAAGCCTGATTCAAAGCAAGGCCCAGGCAGAGAACATCGCCGCCCAGCTGCCTGGCGCTTTGAGCGCCGCCGTGGAAAAGTCCTCCCGGCTGATGGCCGAGGACCTGTGCCGTGAAGCCGGTTTCATGCTTCCCCAGAGCGCCAACACCAAAGCGTTCCTGGAGAGCATCCGGGACTATCCCGGCGTCCCCCAGGAAGCAGTAGATCTGCTGCTGGCCTCCATTCCCTTCCATTCTGCCTGACAACAACAAAAACCTCCTGCAGCAGGTTGAAACTGCCGCAGGAGGTTTTGTCATGCCCGGAACTTTCCGGTTCCCGGCTGAATGTTCATCTTAGTACAGCTTTGCGCCGGCGGGGATGTGGTCGTCCACCATCAGCAGGTGGAGACGCTCTTCCCCTTCCTCATGGTGCACCGCGCTGATGAGCATCCCACAGGAGTCGATGCCCATCATCTTGCGGGGAGGCAGGTTGGTGATGGCGATGCAGGTCTTGCCCACCAGTTCTTCCGGCTCATAATAGGCGTGGATGCCGCTGAGAATCACCCGGTCTTCCCCGCTGCCGTCGTCCAGAACGAACTGGAGCAGCTTTTTGCTCTTGGGCACCGCGGTGCATTCCTTGACCTTGACGGCCCGGAAGTCAGACTTGGAGAAGGTCTCGAAGTCCACAAAATCCTTGAACAGGGGCTCTACTTCCACCTTGGAGAAGTCGATGGGCTCGGGCTGTACCGGAGCCGCTTCTGCCGCGGGAGCAGCCTCAGCGGGTGCCTCCTTCCGGGGCGCGTCCTTGGGTGCGTCCAGCGGCTTCATGGTGGGGAACAGCAGAACGTCACGGATGGAGGCCGAATCGGTCAGCAGCATGACCAGACGGTCGAAGCCGAAGCCCAGGCCGCCCGTGGGGGGCAGGCCGTACTCCAGGGCGTTGACGTAGTCGTAGTCCACCTGGGCCTTGCAGTCGGGCTCCAGAGCCTTCCGCTCGGCCACCTGGCGCTCGAAGCGCTCCTTCTGGTCGATGGGGTCGTTCAGCTCGCTGAAGGCGTTGCCGAACTCGGTGCAGTTGATGAAGTATTCAAACCGCTCGGTGAAGGCGGGGTCGCTGGGCTTCCGCTTGGCCAGGGGGCTGATTTCCACCGGGTAATCGTAGATGAAGGTGGGCTGAATCAGCTTGTCTTCCACAAAGGCATCGAAGAAGGCAGCCAGAATCGAGCCGCGGGTGGGCACCTCGGGGAGCTCCACATTGTGCTCCTTGGCGCAGGCGATGGCCTCCTCATCCGACTTCCAGTCCTGGTAGTCGATGCCGGAATACTTCTTGACGGCCTCCACCATGGTCAGCCGCTCCCAATGGCTCATATCGATCTGCTTGCCCTGGTAAGGAATGGTCAGGCTGCCGCAAATCTTCTCGGCCAGCCGCTTGTACAGCTCCTCCACCAGGTCCATCATGCCGTGGTAGTCGGTGAAAGCCTGGTACAGCTCAACGCTGGTGAACTCGGGGTTGTGCTTGGGGTCCATGCCCTCGTTGCGGAAGATCCGGCCCACTTCGTAGACCCGGTCGATGCCGCCCACCACCAGACGCTTCAGATACAGCTCGGTCTCAATCCGCAGCACCATATCCATGTTCAGGGTGTTGTGATGGGTGATGAAGGGACGGGCCGACGCGCCGATCTCAAAGGGGGTCAGGATGGGGGTGTCCACTTCCAGGAAGCCCCGCTCATCCAGGTAAGCCCGGATTTCCCGCAGAATCTGGCTCCGCTTGACAAAGGTGTCCTTGACCTCGGGGTTGGCAATCAGGTCCACATAGCGCTGACGGTACCGCATTTCGGTGTCGGTCAGGCCGTGGAACTTCTCGGGCAGAGGCCGCAGGCTCTTGGCCAGCAGGGTCAGTTCCAGGGCGCGGACGCTCAGTTCACCGGTCTTGGTGCGGAACACTTCGCCCTTGACGCCGATGATATCGCCCACATCCAGCTTCTTGAAGGCGGCATAGGCCTCCTCCCCCAGTTCGTCCCGGCGGACATAGAGCTGAATATCCCCCTTGTCGTCCCGCAGGTGGGCAAAGCTGGCCTTGCCCATCACCCGCTTGGACATCATCCGGCCGGCCAGGGCCACGGTGCGGCCGGCGTCGGTCTCGTTGGGCAGGTCGGCAAACTCGGCCTTCAGATCCGCCGAATAGGCGTCCTGGGGAAACTTGGTGATTTCAAAGGGGTCGTGGCCGGCGGCCCGCAGATCCGCCAGCTTCTGGCGGCGGACCATCACCTGCTCGCTGTCGGCAGAGGCCCCCGCGCTGTTCTTGATTTCTTCCATTCCTACCTCCTGTGCCGGCTCAGTTCTTGCTGTGGGTGATGGCCAGCACCTTGTACATGACGGTATGACCGGCGGGCAGCAGGACTTCCGCCTCCTCGCCCACGGCCTTGCCCAGCAGGGCATGGCCCACCGGGCTCTCGTCGCTGATCTTGCCGTTGAAGGGGTCCGCCTCGGTGCGGCCCACGATATCGTACTCTTCCGGCTCCTCGTCCTCCATCTGGATGGTGACGTGGGTACCCACCGAGACAGCGTCCACGCTCAGCTCGCTCTCGTCGATGACCCGGACGTTCTTAATCATCTGTTCCAGCTCGGTGATCCGGTTCTCCACCAGGCCCTGGGTATTTTTGGCCTCGTCGTACTCGCTGTTCTCGGACAGGTCGCCGTGGCTCCGGGCTTCCTTGATTTCCTCGGCCAGCTCTTTGCGGCGGACCGTCTTGAGGTATTCCAGCTCTTCCTGTACGGCCTTCAGGCCGGAGGCAGACATTACGATTTCCTGTGCCATGGATCTGAATCTCTCCTTATCCTCAAATGATGCACCCAGCGGTCAACCCCCTGGATGCCTGGCTTCTTTTTCGCGGTGCGGGACGCCCCAAAGGGACAATCCGGCACCCTAACCTCTCTATTATAATAGCAACCCTGCGGGATGTCAACCAAAACACATCGCAGATACGGTACAAAAAAGGACCCCGCCGGCAGAGGGAATTGCCGACAGGGTCCGGTGGATGTCATGACAAGGCGAAGGGCGTCAATCAGTCGTCGGCGCTCTCGTCCAGGTTGCCCAGCTTCCGGGCCTGCTCCACCACACCGGGGACCAGGTTCTCAGGCAGGACCTCATAGCGGGCGAATTCGCGGGTGAACCAGCCGCGGCCCTGGGTGGTCTGACGGATGAAGGTGGTCAGGGTGGTCAGCTCGGACAAGGGGATCTCGGCGATGATGGTCTGGAGGCCGTCCTCATCCGGCTCCATGCCCAGCACACGGCCACGGCGCTTGGTCACATCGCCCATCACGTCGCCGGTGTTGTCGTTGGGGACGTGGGTGCGGACGGTGTAGATGGGCTCCAGAATGACGGGGCCAGCCTCGGGCATGGCGGCCTTGTAGGCCAGCTTGGCGGCCATGATGAAGGCCATTTCCGAGCTGTCCACCGGGTGATAGCTGCCATCCAGCAGGGTGGCCTTCAGGCCCACCACCGGGTAGCCGGCCAGGATGCCCTTTTCGGCGGCCAGACGGACGCCCTTTTCGACAGCCGGGAAGAAGTTCTTGGGGACGCTGCCGCCAAAGACGTTCTCCTCGAACTGGATGTTCTCGCCCTCGCAGGGCTCAAACTTGATGATAACGTCGCCGAACTGGCCGTGACCGCCGGTCTGCTTCTTGTGACGGCCCTGCTTCTGGACGGCCTTGCGGATGGACTCGCGGTAGGCGATCCGGGGTGCCTCCAGGCCGATCTCGACGCCGAACTTGTTCTTCAGCTTGGCCTTGACCACATCCAGGTGCTGCTCGCCCAGGCCGCCGATGATCTGCTGATGGGTCTCGGCGTTGTTCTCATAGCTCAGGGTGGGATCTTCTTCCATCAGGCGGGCCAATGCGCTGCTGATCTTGCCCTCGTCGCCCTTCTTGGACACCGTCACCGCCATGAAGAAGCTGGGCTGCGGGAAGACCGGCGCGGCCAGCTTGACCACACGGGCGGGGTCGCAGAAGGTGTCGCCGGTCCGGGCGCTGACCATCTTGGCCACCGCGCCGATATCGCCGGCGGTGATCTCGTCGGTGTCAATCTGCTTCTTGCCGCAGATGAACATGGGTTTGCCCAGTTTTTCGGTGTCGCCGGTCCGGGCGTTCACCAGGCTCATGCCCGGGGTGACCCGGCCGCTGACCACCCGCAGATAGCTCATCTTGCCCACAAAGGGATCGGCCACCGTCTTGAACACATAGGCAGCGGTGGGCTCGTCGGCCTTGCAGTGCAGCTCCACCAGATCGCCGGCAGCGTTCTCGGCCGGGATGCCCTCGGCGTGGGCCGGGCTGGGCAGCAGCTTATCCATGTTATAGAGCAGCATATCCAAAGCCTGCATATTGACGGCGCTGCCACAGAACACAGGGGTAATCAGGCCGTCCTTGACGCCCTTGCGCATGCCCTCGACAATCTCCTCGGTGGTGAAGGGCTCGCCGCCGAAGAATTTCTCCATCAGCTCGTCGTCGGTCTCAGCGATGGCCTCGCTCATAGCCTCGATCAGGCCCTGGAACCGGTGGCCGATGTCGGGCAGATCCACCTGAATCTGCTTGCCGCTCTCGTATTTGAATGCCTTCTGGCTGAACAGGTTGATGTAAACGCTGGTGCCGTCATCCAGACGGGCGGGCACCACGCAGGGGCAGATGCTGGAACCAAACTTGATCTTCATGTCCTCCAGAATCTGGAAGTAGTTGGAGTGCTCCAGATCCGACTTGGAGACAAAGACCATGGTGGCCTTGCCGTTCTTGCGGGCCAGCTGGAACGCCTTCTCGGCGCCGACGGTGACGCCGCTGCGGCCCGACACGCAGACCAGGACGCTCTCGGCGGCCCGGATGCCCTCGTACTCGCCGGCCTCGAAGTCAAACAGGCCCGGCGCGTCGATCAGATTGTACTTGATGCCGCCAAACTCCACCGGCACCACCGATGCCGACAGGCTGGCCTTGCGCTTTGCCTCCTCGGGGTCAAAGTCGGAGATGGTGGAGCCGTCCTCCACGCGGCCCATCCGCTCGGAAGCGCCCGAAAAATAGACCAATGCCTCAGTCAGCGTTGTCTTGCCGCTGCCGGCATGGCCTGCAATCAAGATATTGCGGATATTGTTGCTTGCGTATTTCATAACGGTCTTCCCTCATTTCCGCCTGGCGGGACTTCTCTCCGCTTTTGTGGCATATTTTACAAAGATAATACCACATTTCCTTTCAAGTTTAAATCATTTGTCGCAGATTTGGCCTCCAAAGTTCCCCCGCCGGTTTTGTGCATTTTGTCAGCGCCGGGATTGCGGATTGTATTTTAGACGCTGTTACGGTATAATGTGGGTACCCAAATCCAGGCAGTCAGGGCCGCGGCCGGCCCGGCCGGCCCTTGTGGAGGGCCGCCTGTTGAGACAGGCCGGGCTTTTGCGAAAAACTTTGTCCGCGAAAATTGTGCGGAACGACGAAAACTTTGACCGGAAAGGAGATCCCGGCAGGGCGCACGTTTCCCCTGCGCCCCGCCTGTACCACTGCCATGAAACGCACCGACTACATCAACTGGGACGAATACTTTATGGGGATTGCCCTGCTGAGCGCCATGCGCTCCAAGGACCCCAACAGCCAGGTGGGGGCCTGCATTGTCAGCCCCGAAAACAAAATCCTCTCCCTGGGCTACAACGGCATGCCCATCGGCTGCGACGACGACGCCATGCCCTGGGACCGGGAGGGCAAGCCCCTGGACACCAAATACATGTACGTCTGCCATGCCGAGCTGAACGCCATCCTCAACAGCGCCCACAACAACCTCAAAGGCGCCCGGATTTACGTCACCCTGTTCCCCTGCAACGAGTGCACCAAGGCCATCATCCAGTCGGGGATCAAGGAGATTGTCTACTACAACGACAAATACCACGACAGCGACTCCAGCATCGCGGCCCGGTTCATGCTCCAAAAAGCCGGGGTCCGGGTGACGGCCTACCAGGCCAGCGGCCGGGAGATTCACTTCACCCTGTGAGGCGCTGCCGCTTGACACAGATACCGTCTGCGGCGTATAATAAGCGCATATTTATGCAGATCAATCCATAAAATGATGGAATATATGCAGAAAGGGGATTGTTTTATGAATTTCAAAGGACGCAGCTTTTTGAAACTGCTGGACTATACCCCCGCCGAGATCGGCGCACTGATCGACCTGGCGGCAGACCTGAAGGCCAAGAAAAAGGCGGGCATCCCGCACGACACCCTGCGGGGCAAGAACATCGCCCTGATTTTTGAAAAGACCTCCACCCGCACCCGGTGCAGCTTTGAGGTGGCCGCCCACGACCTGGGGATGCAGGTCACCTACCTGGACCCTCAGGGCAGCCAGATCGGCAAAAAGGAGTCCATCGCCGACACCGCCCAGGTGCTGGGCCGGATGTTTGACGGCATCGAGTACCGTGGCTACGGCCAGGAAATCGTGGAGGAGCTGGCCCGGTACGCCGGGGTTCCGGTCTGGAACGGTCTGACCAATGAGTTCCACCCCACCCAGATTCTGGCCGATTTTCTGACCATCCGGGAGCACTTCGGCAAGCTGGCCGGAATCAACTTTGTCTATTTCGGGGATGCCCGGTACAACATGGGCAACAGCCTGATGGTGGGATGTGCCAAGATGGGCCTCCACTTCACCGCCTGCGCCCCCAAGAAGTATTGGCCCGATCCCGCCCTGGTGGCCCAGTGCCAGGCCATTGCCGCCGAGACCGGTGCCACCATCGCCTTTGAAGAGGACCCCATGACCGCCGCCAAGGGGGCCGATGTCCTCTACACCGACGTGTGGGTGTCGATGGGCGAGCCGGTGGAGGTCTGGGCCGAGCGGATCGCCGACCTGGCCCCCTACCAGATCAATACCCAGCTGATGGCTGCCGCCGGGCCCCAGGCTGTGTTTATGCACTGCCTGCCCGCCTTCCACGACCACAAGACGGTCATCGGCAAGGAGATGGGCGAACGGTTTGGCCGGGACGCCATGGAGGTCACCGACGAGGTGTTCCAGGGCCCCCAGAGCATTGTCTTTGACGAGGCCGAGAACCGGATGCACACCATCAAGGCAGTGATGGCCGCCACCCTGGGCTATCAGGAAGCCTGAATCAAACACCAAAGGCCGCAGCGGTTTCTGGCTGCGGCCTTCTCTATTATAATAATGAAAGAAATTCACTTTTCAGCCTGGCAAGGCGCGTCAAATTCAGCCGTCAGAGGTTCCGGCCGATGAGGCCCGCCCGGAGCAGCCGCTCCCGGATGACGCTGCCCACCGCCGAGGAGAGGATCACCTTGGCCAGATCAAAGGGGAGGAACGGCAGCACGCAGACCCCCAGGGCATACGGAAGGGTACAGCCCATCTGGACGATGAACCAGGCGGTGCCGAAGGCATAGCTGACCGCAATTCCGGCCGCCATTCCCAGGCCCGACCAGACGGGATGGCCATGGCTGCGCTCGACGGCCCAGCCGCCGATGGCGGCCTGTGCCACAAAGCCGATCAGGTAGCCGCCGGTGGGGCCCAGCAGCTTGGCCAGACCGCCGGCATATCCCGAAAAGACCGGCAGGCCCACCGCTCCCAGCACCAGGTAGACGCCGACGCTGGCGGCGCCCAGCCGGGGACCCAGCATCCAGGCGGCCAGACAGACCACCAGATTGGTCAGAGAAATGGGGATGGCGCCGATGGGCACCGACAGCGGGCCCAAAATGCACATGGCGGCGGCCATCAGGGCCGTGACCGTCAGATGGGACGTGGCTTGCTTGTGATCTTTCATGGTCATAGGTTTTTTCCTTCCTTTCTGTTCCCAGTATAGGGAATCCGGGTCCAAAGGTCAAACAAAAATTTGTGAAAAAAGGAGCATTGTATGGGCGGCGGCAGAGTAACCCGCCCCGATTTTGGGCTGGGACAGCCCGATCCGGGGCATCCCATGACCGAATTTTATACCCTTTTGCTGGAGGGACTGGCGGGAACCGAGCGGTTCACCCTGCCGGGACTGTACGCCAAATTTGACCCGCCCGCCTGGCCCATCGAGGCCCGGGAGGCCCGGGACTGGTGCAGTCTCTCCCCTGTTCCCAGAGAGGGATACACCCCGATCCTGGCCCCGGGGCATCTGCGGGTCCTCTACAGCGAACTCCGCTGCACCCCCGCCGGGGTGCCGGCGGCCCTGGTTCTCACCCAGGAGGGCAGCCGCCGCAGCTGCGCGGTGCGGCTGCTGCCGCCCTTTCTCTGGCCCTCGGACGAGGCGGCCCCGCCCTGGCCCGACTGCACCATGGCGCTCACCCTTGCTCTGGGGCCTGATGCTGTGGGCCAGGCCGACACCGACCCCCATGCTCTGGCCCGGCATCTGATTTCCGGCCAGGAGGGGAAAGCCTGGGCCAGCCATCCCAAGCTGGATCGCTGGCTGGAAGCCCAGGCGGCCCGCTGGCAAACGCTCTGGCGGTGAGTCACTGGGCCGAGGCAGCCCGGAGCATCCGTTCCAGCTCGATGGCCGCCACGCTCAGCGGGCGGCTCTTGTCCTTGACCAGGCTGATATAGCGGGCCGGGGGCGGGGTCTGGAGCCGGAGCTGGACCACATCCTTTTTGGCAAGAGCTTCCCGGGCGAAATCCTCGGGGACAAAGGCCAAACCCAGCCCATAGCGGACCAGGGGCAAAATCTGGTCGGTGGTGGCGGTCTGGACATCGGGTTCCAGCATGGCCCCATGCTCGGCAAAGAGCTGGGAATAGAATGTGTGGGTGGAGCTGTCGGATCCCAGGGAAATCAGGGGAAGCTGCGCCACTTCCTCATAGGTGAGGGTCCGGTCGGCCAGATAGGCATATTCCTGTCCCGCCACCAATAAATCATGGAAGGGCCGCAGCCGCTGTTCGGTGAGGGGGACGGTGAGTTCTCCGCAAGGGGTGCCCACCACCGCCAGTTCCACCAGCCCCGACCGCAGGGCCGCGATGGCCTGGGGGGTGGAATGGTTGGTGATCTGGAGCCGCACCCCCGGATACCGCCGCTTGAAATCCCGCAGCACCGGCAGCAGCAGGCCATGCAGCGCTGTCTCGCTGGCGCCGATGGCAATCTGTCCGCTGTGGAGGCTCCGCCGGCTGGCCAGCTCATACTCGGCGGCCTGCAGCTGTTCCTGCATGATCTGGACGTGGGCGTAGAGCCGCTCCCCTTCCGGGGTCAGGGTCACCCCCCGGTGACTCCGCTCAAACAGCCGGCAGCCCAGCTCCTGTTCCAACAGGTTGATGGTCCGGGTGATGTTGGGCTGGCTGCCGTGGAGGGCTGCCGCAGCCTGGGTGAAGCTCCTGTATTTGGCTACATAGTAGAAAATCCGGTAGTAGTCATATGGTACCGACATGGGCCGCCTCCTTATCATTTCATTTGGGTATAGTTTTTATATAAAACATATATTTTACTTATGCCGTCCAAAAAAGTATACTATCTTTCGGCAGAAATTACAACCGCTCGATCCGCTACAGCATCTCGAAGGAGGAATCACTTGTGAATAAGGATTTGACGGTGGGCAAACCTTCCACCGTGCTCTGGCAGTTCTGCCTGCCTATGTTCGGCAGCATTGTCTTTCAACAGCTTTATAATATTGCGGACAGCCTGGTGGCCGGCAAGTTTGTCGGCGAGGACGCCCTGGCTGCCGTCGGCAACAGCTACGAAATTACCCTGATCTTTATCGCCTTTGCCTTTGGCTGCAACATCGGCTGCTCGGTCATCGTCTCCCGGTTCTTCGGCGCCAAGCAGTACGAGGACATGAAGACCGCCGTCACCACCTCTTTGATCGGCTGCGCCGTCCTGGTGGTGGTCCTGATGGGAATCGGTCTGCTGGGCTGCGACGCCCTGCTGGAACTCATCAACACCCCCGACGAGATTCTGGCCGACTCGGCCCTCTACCTGGACATCTACGTCCTGGGCCTCCCCTTCATGTTCTTCTACAACGTGGCCACCGGCATCTTCTCGGCTCTGGGCGACAGCAAGACGCCCTTCCTGTTCCTGGCGGCTTCCTCCACCAGCAACATCTTTATGGACATCCTCTTTGTCACCGCTTTCCAGATGGGTGTGGCCGGCGTGGCATGGGCTACCTTCCTGTGCCAGGGCGCCAGCTGCATCCTGGCCATGTGGGTTGTGGCCAAGCGGATGATCTCCATCCGCACCCAGTCCAAGCCCGCCCTGTTCTCCTGGAGCATGCTGGGCAAGATCTCGGTCATCGCCATCCCCAGCATCCTGCAGCAGAGCTTTATCTCGGTGGGCAACATCGTGATCCAGAGTGTGGTCAACAGCTTCGGCGCCAGCGTCATCGCCGGCTACTCGGCTTCGGTCAAGCTGAACAACCTGGTCATCACCTCCTTCACCACCCTGGCCAACGGCATCTCCAACTACACCTCCCAGAACCTGGGCGCCGGCAAGCCCGACCGGATGCGGCAGGGCTACGCCGCCGGCGTCAAGCTGGTCTGGGCCCTCTGCGTGCCGCTGGCTGCCCTCTATTTCTTCGCCGGCCGTCAGCTCCTCTTCCTCTTCATGAATGAGCCCACCGGCACCGCCATCGACACCGGTATCCTGTTCCTGCGGATTGTGGCGCCCTTCTACTTCCTGGTATCGGTCAAGCTGGTATCGGACGGCGTCCTCCGCGGCTGCGCCCTGATGATCCAGTTCATGATCTCCACCTTTGCCGACCTGATCCTCCGTGTGGCCCTGGCCGTCGGCCTGTCCGCCACCGCCCTGGGCTCGGACGGCATCTGGCTGTCCTGGCCCATCGGCTGGACCGTCGGCACCGCCCTGTCCCTGTTCTTCTGCCTGCGGGCCATCGGCAAGGCCCGGAACACCGCCGCTGCCGCCGATCCGGCTTCTGCCGACGCCGCGGGTACCCTCGCCGGCGAAAAAGCCTGATCCCGCACTTCCCGGCAAGATATTCCTGTCAAGGAAATTGTAGGTGAAATTTGTTAAAGTTCACAATAAAAAAGTCTCACGTATGAAAAAACTATGTCGGGTTTGTGACTTGCGGCGGGCGCTTTCGTTGATTATACTATAACAAAGCAAGGGAGCTTCAATGGGAGAAGGGGCTCCCTTGTTTGTTCATTTTCAACTCGATGTAAGAAGCAAGCAAGAAAGAGGGATATTATCATGAAAACGAGCATTTCCCGCCGTCAGTTCCTGGCTGTTGTGGGCGCTGCTGCCGCTGTGGGCGCACTGAGCGCCTGCGGTTCTTCCTCCAGTGCCGCCAGCAGCACTGCCGCCTCCACTGCCGCCTCCACTGCTGCCTCGGGCGCAGCTTCCGGCTCCGCCTCGGGCGACACCATCAAGGTCGGCCTGCTGGCCCCCCTGACCGGTGACGTGTCGGTCTACGGCATCGCCGTTGCCAACGGCGCCAACCTGTACATCAAGCAGCTGAATGAGGCCGGCGGCATCAACGGCAAGCAGATCGAAGTCGTCGAGATGGACGAGCAGGGCGACGCCACCCAGGCTGTCACCTGCTTCACCCAGATGGTGGACGAGGGCATTACCGCTCTGATCGGCGATGTCACCACCACCCCGACTCTGGCCGTCGTGGCTGAGAGCCAGGACTACAACATGCCCATGGTCACCGCTTCCGCTACCGCTGAGGCTGTCACCTACGACGCTGAGACTGACACCGTCTATTCCAACGTCTTCCGCACCACCTTCACCGACCCGTTCCAGGGCATCAAGATGGCTGACTACGCCACCGACAAGCTGGGCTTCAAGAAGGCCGGCGTGATCTATCAGCTGGGCGCCGACTACAACGAGGGCCTGGCCACCAACTTCGAGACCGAGTTCGCTGCCAACGGCGGCGAGATCGTCGCTTCCGAGACCTACTCCGCCGGCGACGTGGACTTCCGCACCCAGCTGACCACCATCCTGGCTGCCGGCCCCGACATGGTCTACTGCCCCAACTACTACGAGGATGTGGGCCAGATCCTGTCCCAGGCTGCCGATGTGGGCCTGGATGTTCCCTTCCTGGGCGGCGACGGCTGGGACGGCGTCACCCAGTACGCTACCGCTGACCAGCTGGATGGCTGCTACTTCTGCGCCAACTACGCCACCGGCTCCAACCCCGACTTCGAGAGCGCTTACGAGGCCGAGTACGGCGAGCCCTACCCCAACGGCTTCTCTCCCCTGGGCTACGATGCAGCCATGACCATTTGCGGCGGTCTGCAGGCTGCTGAGGATGCCGGCCTGGAGGCAGGTACCGACGAGTACAAGCAGGCTGTCATCGACGGCATCAAGAATGGTACCTTCGAGGGCGTGACCGGTACCTTCACCTTTGATGACCACAACGACCCCGTCAAGACTGCCGCCATCCTGTCCTTCGAGAACGGTGAGGCCGTCTTCGTCGAGGAGTACTAATCCCGCACCGTCAGACCCGTCCGCCGGGCCTGCGTGCAGCTTTGTGTGTGCGTTGTGACCTGTTTTTATTGCGGAATACTGCGGAGCAATAAAAAACGTATAGTGCGGAGACCGCTCGAACAGGAAATGCTCGGATGGTCTCCGCATTTCTTTTTGACAGCCGCTGCATTCCACGCATCAACGTTAAAAGAAAGGAACTGCTAAAGATGACAGTGTTTTTTAGCCAGCTGATCAACGGCCTTTCGCTGGGCAGCATCTATGCGCTGATCGCACTGGGCTACAGCATGGTGTACGGCATCATCCTGCTGCTGAACTTTGCCCACGGCGACATCATCATGGTGGGCGCCTACATGTCCTGGTTTGTCATGAACCAGCTGGGCCTCGGACCGGTCACCGCGGTCTGTGCCTCCATCATCACCTGTACTTTGCTGGGCGTGGTGATTGAAAAGATCGCCTACACCCCCCTGCGCTCCGCCCCCCGTCTGTCCCTGCTGATCACCGCCATCGGCGTCTCCTTCTTCCTGGAGTACACCGCCGAACTGATTCTGGGCTCGGGCGCCAAGGTGATTCCCTCCTACTTTGACAACCAGGTGTTCCGTCTGGGCAGCGTCAACCTGAGCCTCACCACCATCCTGACCCTGGGCGTCACGGTGGTGTCCATGATCGTCCTGACCCTGCTGGTCCAGCAGACCAAGCTGGGCAAGGCCATGCGGGCCGTCTCGGAGGACATGGACGCCGCCCGTCTGATGGGCGTCAACGTCAACAGCACCATTTCCTTCACCTTCGCCGTGGGCTCGGCCCTGGCCGGCATCGGTTCGGTGCTGTACTGCTGCAGCTATCCCCAGGCTACCCCCACCATGGGCTCGATGCTGGGCCTGAAAGCCTTCGTCGCCGCCGTTCTGGGCGGCATCGGCTCCATCCCCGGCGCCATGATCGGCGGTCTGGCCATCGGCGTCTGCGAGAGCATGGTGTCGGCCATCGGCCTGTCGGCCTGGCGTGACGCCGTCACCTTCGCCATCCTGATCGTTGTGCTGCTGGTCAAGCCCACCGGTATTCTGGGCCGCCAGGTGCAGGAAAAGGTTTAAGGAGGGTTCGACTGTGAGCAATTCCAAATATCGCGCACTGAAAATGCCGGTGCGCTACCTCATCAATACCATCCTGGTGGTGCTCCTGTTTGTGGCTCTCCAGCTGCTGAGCCAGAACGTCCTGTCCACCTACCAGAACAAAGTTCTGCTGCTGGTGGGCATCAACATCATCCTGGCCGTCTCCCTGAACGTGGCCACCGGCTACCTGGGCCAGCTGCCTCTGGGCCACGCCGGCTTTATGGCGGTGGGCGCCTACACCAGCGCCCTCTTCACCAAGTACAGCACCCTGCCCGAACCGGTGGCCTTTGCGGCCGGCCTGATTCTGGGCGCCGCCATGGCCTGCCTGTTCGGCATCCTGATCGGCATCCCGGCCCTGCGGCTCAGCGGCGACTATCTGGCCATCCTGACTCTGGGCTTTGGCGAAATCATCCGCATCACCCTCAACAACATCGACAACGTGTTGGGATTTTCCCTCTTCTACGGTGCCAAGGGCCTGAAGAACATCCCCAAGTATTCCGATCTGTTCTCGGTGTTCCTGTGCGTGGTGCTGACCTGCTTCTTCATCCACACCATGCTCAAGAGCCGTCACGGCCGGGCCGTCCTGGCCATCCGGGACAACGAGATCGCCGCTGAGAGCTGCGGCATCCAGACCACCTACTACAAGGTCATGGCCTTCTCTTTCTCGGCTGCCTTCGCCGGTCTGGCCGGCGGCCTCTACGCCGGTTATCTGGGCGTTCTGGACCCCTCCGGCTTCGACTTCATGAAGTCCATCGAGATTCTGGTCATGGTGGTGCTGGGCGGCATGGGCTCGATGCTGGGCTCCATCCTGTCGGCCACCGTCCTGACCATCCTGCCCGAGGCCCTGCGCAGCTTCTCCGATTACCGGATGGTGCTCTACTCGGTGGTGCTGATCTTTATGATGATCTTCCGTCCCGGCGGACTGCTGGGCAGCTATGACTTCTCGCTGAGCCGCATCATCAGCAAGGCCCTCAGCTTCACCGGCCGCAAAGGCGCGAAGGAGGAGGCACATCATGAGTGAGTTTAAGACCAGCCTGCACAGCATTCCCTCGGGCGGCTTCCTGACCGAGCGGGACAAGGACAAGCGCCCCGTTCTGGATGTCCGCGGCCTGGGCATCGATTTCGGCGGCCTGACCGCCGTCGACGATTTCAACCTGATGATCGGCCGCAACGAAATCACCGGCCTGATCGGCCCCAACGGCGCCGGCAAGACCACCGTTTTCAACCTGCTGACCAACGTCTACCAGCCCAGCCGCGGTTCCATCCTGCTGGACGGCATGCCCACCGCCGGCAAAAAGACCTACCAGGTCAACCGGATGGGCGTGGCCCGCACCTTCCAGAACATTCGTCTGTTCAAGGATCTGACCGTCATTGACAACGTCAAGGTGGGCCTGCACCAGTCCATGAACTACCGTCTGCCCGAGGCGCTGATCCGCCTGCCCAGCTACTGGAAGCAGGAGAAGCGGACCACCGACGAGGCCATCGAACTGCTGAACATCTTCCACATGTCCGACCTGGCCGGCAAGCAGGCCGGCAGCCTGCCCTACGGCGCCCAGCGCCGCCTGGAGATCATCCGCGCCCTGGCCACCCGTCCCAAGCTGCTGCTGCTGGACGAGCCGGCCGCCGGCATGAACCCCTCCGAGACAGCCGAGCTGATGGAAGTCATCCGGCGGATTCGGGACGAGTTCGACATCGCGATTCTGCTGATCGAGCACGATATGAACCTGGTCATGGGCATCTGCGAGGGCATCGCGGTGCTGAACTTCGGCCGCGTCATTGCCAAGGGCACGCCCGACGAGATCCGCGAAAATCCCCAGGTCATCGAAGCATACCTTGGCAAGAAGGAGGTCTGATCCATGGCACAGACAATGCTGAACGTTGACGGCATCAACGTCTACTACGGCGCGATTCACGCCATCAAGGACATCTCCTTCCACGTGAACGAGGGCGAGATCGTGACCCTGATCGGCGCCAACGGCGCTGGCAAATCCACCAACCTGAAGACCATTTCGGGTCTGCTCCACAGCAAGACCGGGTCCATCACCTACAAAGGCCAGAACATTTCCGGGATGCGGGCCCACAAGATCGTCCAGCTGGGCCTGGCCCAGGTTCCCGAGGGACGGCGGGTTTTCCTGCACATGACGGTGGAGGAAAACCTGGAGATGGGCGGCTACACCCAGGACCGCAGCACCATCGCGCCCAACATGGAGAAGGTGTTCACCCTCTTCCCCCGTCTGAAGGAGCGGCGCCGCCAGATGGCCGGCACCCTCTCGGGCGGCGAACAGCAGATGTTGGCCATGGGCCGCGCCCTGATGAGCAACGCCTCCATGCTGATGCTGGACGAGCCTTCGATGGGTTTGTCTCCTCTGCTGGTCCAGGAGATCTTCGACATCATTGAGAACGTCCACAAAGAGGGCATGACCATCCTTCTGGTGGAGCAGAACGCCCAGATGGCCCTGTCCATCGCCGACCGCGCCTACGTCCTGGAGACCGGCCGGATCGTTATGGAGGGCACCGGCGCCGAGCTCCTCACCAACGAAAAGGTCCAGACCGCCTACCTGGGCGGCTAACCTTCTTTTTCTCGACCTGGTTGTCTTGATCTTCCAGGGTCTTCTGGTATCTTTGGGCTGTGTTTTTCCATGGCCGGGTTCTCCCTTGACCACCGGCCATCCCTGATTCTTTCTGCACTGCTTCATCCCATAGCAAACCCCTGCTCTGCCCGGAAGGGCGGAACAGGGGTTTTTTGTCGGGTCCAAGTTCAGAGCTGGTACAGCACATCCTGCGCTTCACGCAGGGGGAACACCGTCAGCTGGTCACGGTCCAGGTCCGTCCCGGCCCAGCGGATGGCGGTGATTCGGCTGTTGCCGTAGGTTTTATAATAATAGACGCCGCCGGCACAGCAGCAGGAATATTGTGTCCTGTCATACTGGCCCGCCGGGGTCACGACGCTGCCCCGCACCATGGCCACCCCGTCCAGAAGATGGAAAAACTGGGTCACCCGGTCCATTTCGCTCCCCTCGTCGGGGCTGTGCAGTTTCAAAAACGCCGCCCGCAGATACCGCGAGGCCGGCGAGGCGTCGCCGGGCAGTCCAAAGGCGCCCAAGCCCTGCCCGAAGGGCTCCAGCGGGAGATGGGGCGCCAGGTGATTTTCCGGCGGCCGGGGGCTGAGGGCCTGATACTGCCGCAAATTGGTCTGGTGGAACGGAAACGGCGGATTGTTGGTCAGCACACCCACCGGGTCGTCGTAGAGACGGACGCCTTCCCGGGTGGCCTCCAGGACGGCCGCACCGGTCCGGTCCGCCAAATGCCAGTGCAGCGGAGCCAGGGGCAGATCATCGGCAAAGGGCACCCCCAGCGGCCGGAAGCGCGCCAGCTGTTCCCTGGCCTGGTCCAGCGTTTCGCACCGTCCCAGCACCCAGGGAATCAGTTCATAGGGGGCCACCGCATCCAAATCTGCCGGAACCTCGGCGGGATACCAGGCATTTCCCGGGAAATACAGCCCCGCCATATAGAGACCGGCCTCATTGACTGCCTCGGCATAGAGGGGGCAGCCCTTTGCAACATGCGCCATCCCCGCCATGGCCAAATGCCGCTCCATCGGCGGCTGACGCCGGAATGTCAGCGGGAACCGCCGCGGGGTGATGGCTACCTGCTGCCCAAAAGGATATTCCAGGTCCAGATTCCGGCCAAAGAGGCCGCCGCCCTGTTGCATTGCGATACTGGTACACATCCGCTTGTCCTCCTTTTTGCCTGTCAGTATGGCCGGGATGGTTTTGTTTGATTCCTTCCCGGCACTGTGTTATTATGATACCAATCGGAGCATTTCCATGACCTGTCAAGGAGGCGGCTGACCTGTGATCGATCTGGCCCATCTGGAACAATACCGCGAAAACAACCGCATCGAGGCCAAAAAGGCTTTGGGCGGCCTTCCCAAAAGCCTGTGGGAGACCTACTCAGCCTTTGCCAATACC
The DNA here is from genome assembly GCA_944385995.1 of uncultured Faecalibacterium sp. Taxonomy (GTDB): domain Bacteria; phylum Bacillota; class Clostridia; order Oscillospirales; family Ruminococcaceae; genus Faecalibacterium. The sequence goes on along the minus strand of CALWZL010000001.1, from coordinate 85,300 downwards.
ATGGGCGGTCTGCTGTTGCTGGGAGTGGAGGAGCTGCCCGACAAATCCCTCCACGCCCTGCATCTGCCCAACCCGCAGCGGCTGGCAGAGGAATTCTGGGCCATTCTCAACGATCCCAATCGGGTCAGCGTCAACATCCTGACCCGCGGCAGTCTGTCCATCGAGGAAACCGGCGGCGGGCGAATTCTGGTCATTCGGGTCCCCCGGGCCCAGCGCACCGACCGGCCTGTGTACATCGAGGGAGACCCCTTGTGGGGCAGCTACCGGCGCAGCGGAGAGGGCGACTACCGCTGTACCCCTGAGGAGGTCCGGGCCATGCAGCGGGATGCCGCCGTCAAAACCCAGGACATGGCCCTGCTGACAGATCTCTCCCTCGACGCATTGGACCCCGACAGCCTTGGCCGCTACCGGGCCCGCATCCAGGCCTGCCGCCCCGGCCATCCAGACGAAACAGACTCGGCCTTTCTCTGCCGGATTGGTGCGGCCGGTCAAGCCTCCGGCGAGGCCCTTTGTCCCACCGCCGCCGGCCTGCTGATGTTTGGACGGGAGCCGGCCATCCGGCAGGTTTTCCCATCCTACTCCCTGGACTACCGGGAGCAGGCCGGCCCAAGCGGCCCCTGCACCCACCGGCTGGCGTCCGGTTCCGGGGATTGGAGCGGGAATCTCTATGATTTTTACTGTATCGTATCCCGGCGCCTCTGTCAAGGCTTCGCCCAAAGTCCCATCCGGTCCGCTTTGGAAGAAGCCCTGGCCAACTGTCTGGACAACGCCGACTACTACAGCCGTCAGGGCATCGAGATTCTCCGCTGTCCCGACCGGATTGCCTTCACAAATCCGGGCGGGTTCCGGGTGGGGCTCTCCGAGGCCATCAGCGGGGGGATCTCCGACCCCCGCAACAGCGCCCTCACCCGGATGCTGAATTTGATCGATGTCGGCACCGGCACCGGCCGCGGCCTGCCCAACATCTACAATGTCTGGAACGCCCAGGGCTGGCCTCCCCCGGTGATTCGGGAGCAGTTTGACCCCGAGCGGATCACCCTGACCCTGTCCATGACATCCCGGCCCCTGGCCGTGCCTCCTGGCAGCGCCATCCAGACCCCAGCCCGTGACGCCCTCCAAAAGGCCGCCATCATCGAACATCTGACCGACCGCTCCGAGGCCTCTTCCTCCGAGCTGGCCGCCCTGCTGGGGGTCGGCCGGCCGCGGGTGCGCAGTCTCCTCCGGCAGCTGGCCGCCGACCAGATCGTCGTCCCCAAGGGAGAGAGCTGCAAGCGGCGGTACCGGCTGAAGCGGTAAAAACAGAAAAACTCCCCGAAGCCACCAGGGTTTCGGGGAGTTTGTTTGCGTAGGTAGAGACGGGCTGAAATCAGCGCTTCGAGAACTGGGGAGCGCGGCGGGCAGCCTTCAGACCGTACTTCTTGCGCTCCTTCATACGAGGATCGCGGGTCAGGTAACCAGCCTTCTTCAGGACGGCACGGTTCTCCTCATTCTGCTGCAGCATGGCGCGGCTGATGCCGTGACGGATGGCGCCGGCCTGGCCGGAAACGCCGCCGCCTGCAACGCGGACCACCACGTCAAACTTGTCCTCAACGCCCAGCAGAACCAGCGGAGCGCGGACAATCAGCTTCAGGGTCTCCAGACCGAAGTAGTTGTCCAGATCACGGTCGTTGACGGTGATCTTGCCGGTGCCGGCGTACACGCGAACGCGGGCAACGGAATCCTTACGACGACCAGTGCCGTAGAAATAAGGTTTGGTTTCGTACATATTCGATTGCCTCCTTCTTAGAACTCGATCTTCTCGGGCTTCTGTGCAGCGTGAGCGTGCTCAGCACCCTTGTAGCAGTGCAGGCGGGTCAGAGCCTTGGCACCGATGGTGTTGGAAGGGATCATGCCCTTGACAGCGTAGGTCATAGCCAGGTTGCTGTTCTCAGCCATCAGCTTCTTGTACTGGACCTTCTTCAGGCCGCCGATGTACAGAGAATGGGTGATGTGGAACTTCTGCTCGGCCTTCTTGCCGGTCAGGACTGCCTTGTCGCAGTTGACGATGACCACAAAGTCACCGCAATCCACATTGGGGGTGAAATCAACTTTCTGCTTGCCGCGCAGCAGAACAGCAGCCTCGGCAGCGACGCGGCCCAGCGGCTTGCCGGCGGCGTCGAGCAGGTACCACTTGCGCTCGACTTCAGCGGGCTTTACGAGAGTAGTGCTCATATATATTTCCTCCTGATAAGCATTCGTAACAGTTCAGGCGCCGGGTGGGCGCGAATGATAGTATATACCATCAAAAGCTGCCTGTCAACACGATTTTTTGATTTTTTCAGTGCAAATTTATGATTCTTTGAAAATCTCTTGTTTTCTCTTGAAATCTCTCAAATACTCAAATCGTATTTTTGCTTTTTCCCGCGGCCCGTCAGGGCGGGTTTTCTTTGTGCCGGCGCTGTAAATCCGCTGTGTTTTGTGGTATACTGTAAGGTACCTTGTGTCTATTATCCATTGAAAAGGAGATTTTCCCCCATGCCCAGAGAAATCCACCGCCAGGCCGCCCGCCGCCTGTCTTTGCCCAGCAGGAAAGGACGGTTCCGTCATGAGTGAACAGAAAGCAATGCAGCGGCTCACCGGCCTGATGCGGAAGGCCGTCCAGGATTATGAGATGCTGGCCCCCGGGGATCGGGTGCTGGTGGGCGTCTCAGGCGGCAAAGACAGCGTGGCCCTGACGGTGGGTTTGGCCCTGCTGCGGGAATACATAGGATTTGACTACCAGATCCAGGCCGTCACCCTGGACCCCCAGTTTGGCCGGCAGCCCGGCGATTATGCCGCGCTGGCCGCCCTGATGGAGCGGTACGGGATTCCCTACCAGGTCCGGCGCACCGACATCGGGCCGGTCATCTTTGAGGAGCGGCAGGAAAAAAATCCCTGCGCCCTCTGTGCCAAGCTCCGCCGGGGCGCCCTTCACACGGCGGCTCAGGAGCTGGGCTGCAACAAGGTTGCCCTGGGGCACCACCTGGATGACGCCATCGAGACCTTTTATATGAACCTGTGGCAGGAGGGACGGATCGGGTGTTTTTCTCCGGTGACCTACCTGTCCCGGCGGGATCTGACCCTGATTCGGCCCATGCTTTTGGCCACCGAGTCGGAAGTCCGGGCCGCCGTCTACGAGGAGGGGCTCCCCATCGTCAAGAGCCGCTGCCCCGCCGACGGCACCACCACCCGGGAGCGGACCAAGGACTTTGTCCAGGAGCGGTGCCGTACCGACCACGCCTTCCGTCAAAAGACCCTGCACGCCCTGCAGGAGAGTGGAATTGACGGCTGGCGTCCGCTGCATACCGGGCGGGGTTCTTTCAAAATCAAACAGCAACATGGAGAGGCGGAGGAGAAAGTATGAACGTTCCCTTTGAGCGGCACGTCTGGGCCGAAATCGACCTGGACGCCCTGCGCCACAATTTTCGTATCACCCAGCAGCAGGCCGCCGGCCTGCCCCTGTGCGCGGTGGTCAAGGCCGACGCCTATGGCCACGGCGCCGTCCGGTGCGCCCAGGCCTTTGCCCAGGCCGGCGCCGCCTGGCTGGCGGTCAGCCGCCTCACCGAGGCCCTGGAGCTTCGCCGGGCCGGCCAGAAGCTGCCCATCCTGATTCTGGGCCGCACCGAGCCCCAGTACGCCCCTGTTCTGGCAGAATACCGGATCACCCAGTGCTGCTACTCCCTGCCCTATGCCCGGGCTCTCTCTCAGGAGGCCCAAAAGGCAGGGGTCCGGGTCCAGATTCATCTCAAGGCGGACACCGGGATGGGCCGGATTGGTTTTCCCCTCCGCAGCGACTTCGACGGGTCTATCCGGGAGATGCTGGCCTCTGCCTCTCTGCCGGGATTGGAGATGACCGGCCTGTTCCAGCACTTTGCCGCCGCCGATGAGGCCGCCGGGGACAGCGTCGCCTATACCGCCGAACAGCATGCACTGTTTGTCCGGGCTTTTGAAGCCCTCCGGGCTGCCGGACGGGAACCCGCCCTGGTCCACTGCGACAATTCCGCCGGCACCCTGCTCCATCCCGACTGGCCCGCCGGCCTGCCCCGGGAGCGCTGCATGGGCCGGCCCGGCATCATCTTATACGGTTATCCGCCCAGCGCCGACGTTTCCTGCCCCGACCTGCGCCCCGTCATGACCCTCAAGACGGTGGTCAGCATGGTCAAGGAACTCCAGCCCGGCCAATCGGTCAGCTATGGCCGCCGTTTTACCGCCCAGCGTCCCACCCTGGCCGCCACCCTCTGTGCCGGCTATGCCGACGGCTATCCCCGTCTGCTCAGCGAGGGCAAAGGGATTGTGGATCTCCACGGCCGCCCCTGCCCCACCCTGGGCCGGGTCTGCATGGATCAGATGCTGGTGGATGTCACCGATCTGCCCGGCGTCGCCGAAGGGGATGAGGCCATCCTGTGGGGCGGCAGCAGCGCCGGCGACACCGCCGAGACCATCGCCCAAAAGACTGGTACCATTTCCTATGAGATTCTCTGCGGGGTAGCCCGCCGGGTGCCCCGGGTCTATCTGGAACAGGGGCAGCCGGTCTGCGTGGATGACCACCTGGACAGCTGAACCATCACCCGATTCCCTTCACTCGTTGCACGGAGGAACCCATGGCAAACAAAAATATCCGCAATTTCTGCATCATCGCCCACATCGACCACGGCAAATCCACCCTCTCCGACCGCATCCTGGAACTGACCGAGAGCGTGGATGAGCGGACCATGTCCGATCAGATTCTGGACAACATGGACATCGAGCGGGAGCGGGGCATCACCATCAAGGCCCGCGCCGTCACCATGCACTATACCGCCCAGGACGGGCAGGTCTATGAGCTGAACCTCATCGACACCCCGGGCCACGTTGACTTTGCCTACGAAGTCAGCCGCAGCCTGGCCGCCTGTGAAGGCGCCATCCTGGTGGTGGACGCCACCCAGGGCGTGGAGGCCCAGACCCTGGCCAACACCTATATGGCCCTGGAACACGATCTGGAAATCGTGCCGGTCCTGAACAAAATCGATCTGCCCAGCGCCCACCCCGATGAGGTGGCCCACGAGGTGGAGGATGTCATTGGTCTGCCCTGTCTCGACGCGCCCCGCATCTCGGCCAAGACCGGCCTGAATGTGGGCGAGGTCCTGGAGCGGGTGGTGTCGGACATTCCGGCCCCTGCCGGGGACCCCGACGCCCCCCTGAAAGCCCTGATTTTCGACAGCGTCTATGACAGCTACAAGGGCGTTATCGTCTACATCCGGGTCTTTGAGGGCACCGTCAAGCCGGGCGACACCATCCTGCTGATGGCCACCGGGGCCAAATTCACCTTGGTGGAGGTGGGCCACATGGGGGCCACCAATCTCTCTCCCTGTGACCAGCTGTCCGCCGGCGAAGTCGGTTATCTGACCGCCAGCATCAAGACAGTCCAGGATACCCGGGTGGGCGACACCGTCACCCTGGCCGACAATCCCACCGCCGAGGCCCTGCCCGGCTACCGCCAGGTCAAGCCCATGGTGTTCTGCGGCGTCTACCCTGCCGACGGCAAGCGGTACCCCGACCTGAAGGACGCCCTGGAAAAGCTCCAGCTCAACGACGCATCCCTGACCTACGAGCCTGAGAACAGCGCCGCCCTGGGCTTCGGCTTCCGGTGCGGCTTCCTGGGCCTGCTCCACATGGAGATCATCACCGAGCGTCTGGAGCGGGAATTCGATCTGGACCTGGTCACCACCACCCCCGGCGTCCAGTACCGGATCACCCTGACCGACGGCACCGTCAAGATCATTTCCAACCCCTCCGAATATCCCGATCCCTCCCAGATTGCCAAGCAGGAAGAGCCCTTTGTGGATGTCCACCTCTACACCCCCAACGACTATGTGGGCGGCCTGATGGATCTCTGCCAGCAAAAGCGGGGCGAGCTCATCGACATGAAGTATCTGGACGATGTCCGGGTGGACCTCCACTACGCGATGCCTCTGGGCGAGATTGTCTATGACTTCTTTGACGCCATCAAGAGCCGGAGCCGCGGCTATGCCAGCTACGACTACGAGTTCAAGGAGTACCGGGAGAGCGATCTGGTCCGGCTGGATTTCCTGCTGGTCGGCGATCCCGTGGACGCTTTGTCCATGATTGTATTCCGGGACAACGCCTATTCCAAGGGCCGCCGAATCTGCGAGAAGCTGCGGGACAACATTCCCCGTACCCTGTTCGAGATTCCGATTCAGGCGGCCGTGGGCGGCAAGATTATTGCCCGGGAAACGGTCAAGGCACTGCGCAAGGATGTTCTGGCCAAGTGCTATGGCGGCGACATCACCCGCAAAAAGAAGCTGCTGGAAAAGCAGAAAGAAGGCAAAAAGAAGATGCGCCAGCTCGGCTCTGTCTCCCTCCCCAGCGAAGCCTTCACCGCCGTCCTCAAACTCGACAACTCCGACGACTAACCTTCTTTTTCTTGAAAGAAAAAGAAGGCAAAAAGAACTTTACTGGGTACCATACACTCTGGCCGCTCTTTATGAGGCGGCAGAGGGTTGCAGACTGTACCGCGCTCACGTCAGGTCCGGGCAAACACGCCGAAGCGGGTCCAGTGGACAAAACAGCCAGGTGTGTTTGGCGCCGCGCTCCAATTTTCACAAGGGCGCTGTGCGGCCCGCAGGGAAAATTGGCTAAGCGCAAGAGAGCACCGACCCGGCACGATGTAAAGTTACAAATAGATTATCTTCCGACTGATTTTACCTGTCGTAAAACTTCAGAATCAAAACAAACCCTCGCTCCATGGTTTTGGAGCGGGGGTTTTGTGTTTGAACAAGTTTTAGGTTTAGAGCCCCATGGGGGCGAGCCCGCAGGGCTGGGGGTTCCGCTATGGGCGGCGGGTGGGATTCGATGATAAAATCGGAGCGTCTGGCACAGAAAATTTGGTCAACGGCAACCCCCATAAAAACCAAAAAACCGGCTTCCTGCCAGCCGCTCAGCTCGCAGAATACCGGTTTTCCTTTTCGTTTCAGACGCCTGCCTTCGCGCCCGGAAATGGCAAAAGAAAGATGGACCTGCCCCGTCTCACATCAGCATCGGGCAGATCACCGCGGTCAAAATTCCCGCAAATACCAGCGACAGGCTGCTCACAGCCTCGGCGGTCTGGCTGATTTCAGCCGCCTTGGAAGTCCCCACCACGTGGGCCGAGGTCCCAAACGCCACGCCCTGGGCGGCAGGGCCATGAAGCCGCAGCACCTTGCACAGCCACGGTCCAAAAATACTGCCCAGAATGCCGGTCAGAATGATGGCGGCGGTGGTGATGGCGGGTTCGCCGCCGCCCGCCTCGCTCACCACAATGCCCATGGCGGTGGTGATGCTCTTGGGCAGCAGGGAAGCGGTCAAAACATCGTTCAGGCGGCACAGACGGGTCAGCAGCAGAACAAATCCCATGCTCACCAGGGTACCGGCTGTCACCCCTGCCAGAATGGCGGGCAGGTCATGGCGCAGGCGGCTGAACTGGGCATACAGCGGAATGGCCAGGCAGACGGTAGCCGGGGTCAGCAGCCAGGAAAAGGTCTCGCAGTGGTCCTGATAGACCTGGTTGGGGGTACCGGTCAGGACCAGCACCACCCCCACCAGAAGGGCCGCCACCAAAATCGGATTGAAAATCGCCATGCGGGTTTTCTTCTGGAACATCCGTCCCAGTTCGTAGGCGCCGAAGGTCAGCAGGATGGCAAACAGCGCCGACCCGGAAATGAACTCACTCATCGGAAACCTCCTCTGCCTGTCCCACCATCGGCTGTCCGGCGTTCTCCCGGGCGCTGGCAAAATCCATCAGGGTCTGGGTCACCACGCCGCTCACGGCGAACACCACCACCGTGGACAGGACGATGATGGCCAGAACCGCCGGCCAAACGCTGGCCAGCATAGACCAGCTGTCCATCAGGCCCACCGACGGGGCAATAAACAGCACCGGCATCAGACCCAGCATAAACTGCCCGCAGTCCTGGACCGAGCTGAGCTTGAGTTTTCCGCTTTCCAGGGCGATGAACAGCAGCACCAGGCCCCACACAGCTGCCGGCACCGGCAGGGGCAGTACAGCGTGCAGCACCTCACCCACCAGAGTAAAACCAATGATCCACAAAAATTGACGCAGATAGCGCAAAACAAATCCCTTCTTTTGCTCTGAAAATCCCAAATCATTTACGCCAGCCTTTTGATCGGCTATGCAGCGGCTATTGTACCACAACGCCCCCGCCTGCACAATGTGCAAACCGCCCCATAATCTTCCCCCAAAACGTCAGAAAAACAGTATTTTATAAAGCTTCTGCCCGGATTTTGCCAGTTTTCCCGGGGCCGCCGCGGCCAGGGCATGGAAAAAGCGCCTGTCTGCACAGGCGCCCGGTGATTTTCAGCGGATCCAGCCGGATGTTGGCTCCAGTTTCTTTCCGTTCAGCAAAACTTCTGTCAGCGTATCTCCCCGGTAGCAAAGTTTCAGGGAGAAAAAGGGCTGTTCCTCCGCCATCAGCCGGAAAAAGATCTTGTCTCCCTCCCAGATGGGCAGGGCGGGCACCTGCTCCCGCGGCACCCATTCCAGCACCCCTTCGGCGCTGTCCCCGCAGGCGGGCTCCCCTTCCCACTGGTCGGCGGTGAACAGGTGCATATATTCTCCCACCCCGTCCAGCACAAAGGTGATGATCCCCCGATACCGCCACCGGGTCAGGGTGACCCCGGTCTCCTCTTTCACCTCCCGCAGCAGGCATTCTTCCGGGCTCTCGCAGGCTTCAAATTTGCCCCCCACCCCAATCCATTTGTCGTGGTTGCAGTCGTTTTTCTTTTTGACCCGGTGGAGCATCAGCCACGCGCCGTCCCGCTCCAGGTAACACAGGGTTGTATTTTGGGCCAGTGACATCTTAGATTCCCTCTCTCCTTGTGATTCGATGCAGAAAGGCGCCCCGCCGGGCCCGATTGCCTGGCGGGGCGCCTCTGGTTTTTGTTCGGTTGGGTCAGGCTTTGCCGCCTTTGCGGGTGCGGCCCTTGCCCGACTGGTTCAGCTTCCGCACCAGATCATCCTGATGGCGCCGCTGCCCCGGCGTCGGCCCGTGGGGGTATGCCATTTCGTCGGTGTGGGGCGCTGTCCGGGCTGTGATGTCATCCACCCGTTCCAGATTCCACTCCTGATTGCCTCCCTGCACTTCCAGCCAAATCTGCGCCTGGGCGCCATTGGAGGTATTCATCCCCACCAGATCGATGTACTTGTTGGCCAACACGCTGCGAATCCGGGTCCGGCCGTTCCGCAGCGGCTCCAATACCCAGCACTGGCTCAGCCCGCTGGTGCGGCTCCATTGATGCAGCCAGGTGCCTTCCACCACGCCGTCCTGAACCAGATCGATCATCTTGCCGGTGAACCGGTTCTGAATCCGCCAGCGCCCTTCGCCTGCGTCCACAAACCGCCACTGCTGCCACGGGTGTCCGGCGTAATCCCACAGCTGGATGAACGCGCCGTTTGCCGTGCTGAAATCCTTCACTTCCAGGACCTTTCCGTTGGGTGCTTTAATCAGGTAATATTCGTTCTCTGATAAGACAACCTGCGATGCCCGTGCCATAAAATGACCTCTCCTTTCTTTGAGCATAAATGCCAGCTGTGCATCTATCATTATACTAGCAGAGGCTTCTTTTGTCAATAAGAACAATTTTTATATCGATTATTGATAACTTTTAGGAGTGTTTGCAATCTCAAAAGACCCCCGGCAGCCAGCGGGCCAATTCCCAGCCCGCCGCAAAGGACAGGATGTTGGACGCCAGGGCATACAGCCAGGGATGGGGTTTTTGGTCCTCGCCCCACCGCAGCCACCGGGCATAGGCCCAGCCCTCGGCCACAAAGACCAGCAATTCCAGCAAGCCATATGCCATGGCCGTCCACAGGGGGCCATAGAAATAGCCGCACAGGTTGAGCAGGAGATTCAAAGCCAGCTGGGTCACCAGGTTGACCTTGAGGATCAGGATCCACTGATCCCGCCGCCGCAGTCCAAACAGGAGCCAGGCCGCCGCCGTCTCCAGCAGGATGGTCAGCGCGGCCCGCACCACCAATCCCGCCGCCTCCCCGGCATAGTCGTAGCTGGGCTGGACGGTGAGGGCGTTTCCTTCGACTGCGGCAGTGAACCGGCTGTCAAAGGCGTACCGGCTCACAGGCTGGGTGCTGCACAGGTAGCGGCCGCTGTCCGGCAGCCAGACCAGAACATAAAAAGTCTCCGGGGGATAATAGCTCCAGACAAAGCGTCCGGTCTCGGTACAGTCGGCGTATTCCCCCAAAAAGTACCAGCCCTCCGGCGCCGGATAGCCGGCAAAGGCATCCCAGCCCTCCGGGTCTCCCATCCAGTCGCTGTACCCCTGATTCGCCGACCATGGCCCATACTGGGTGACATCGGCCAACAGGGTCACCTGGTATCTCTGGCCCTCCAGACCCCGAAAGACCACCTCCACCGAGGGCTTGGGCCCCATATCCGCCGCGGCGGGCAGGGCCAGACCCGCCGTCAACACCAGCAGCGCCAGCAGAATCATCAGTTTCCGGCTGCATCCTTTCAAGCGTTCCATCTTCCGCGCCTCCTTTTGGAAAGTTTTTCTTTGAAAGGAATACGTTTCAGGACCGGGTTTCATTGCCTCCGGCATGAAATTCCGTCCTCCGGGCCGGGTGTGCTGTATTCACATTTTGTTCATATTGCGCGCACAAACCGCCCCTTTTCCTGCCAAAACACCCCGGCTCTGTCCTTGCTGAGCGGACATTTCGGCGGCTCGCTTTAGCGTCAAAAAGTAAACCATTTTCCGGCAATTCACTTTCGTGATTATACTTTCATTCAAGCCACACCTTCTATTTTTTCAGCATATCACCCCATTGACTTTACTGCTCATTTGCGGTATAGTAAGGATGCGGAAGGGCGCGCAGCCCCCCGCGGATGATGAATCAGGGCGCGGGCAGATCACCCGGCCTGAAAAATAAAATGGCCCTTCGCGGCCGAATCTTTTTGTGGAGGTTTGCACATGTTGTACTGTTACATTCTTGGTTGTGGCATTGCCTGTCTGATCTTCACCGGCATCAGCAGTATGGATACTGTGGATGTCAAGCCGGTCGAGATCGTCCTCAATACCCTGCTGTGGCCTGTTGTGCTGGTCCGCCATCTGGTCCGCGCCAGCAGCAAGCCGATGCGGATGCACACCGTCCGCTGATTGCAGCACAGACGACGTTACAATCAACCAAGGCCGCCGCTCTTCGGGTCCTCCCGCCCGAGCGGCGGCCTTTTTTGCGCTGTGGCGGCTTTTCGTCCAGACTGTCAAAAATCTGGCAAAGGGCCTGTATTTTTCCGTCAAGTATGCTATACTAATAGAAAGTACTGCCCGGGCTCCCCGCCCGGCGAAAAGCGAGGTAAAGGATCATGAAGGAATACGCATTCGGCATCGACCTGGGCGGCACCACCGCCAAGGTCGGCCTGTTCACCACCGCCGGCGCTCTGCTGGAAAAATGGGAGGTTCCCACCGACACTTCCGACGAGGGCATCCGCATTCTGCCCAATCTGGCAGCGGCCCTCCTGGGCAAGATGGAAGAAAAGGGTCTGACCGCCGACCAGATCGAGGGCGTCGGCATCGGCGTGCCCGGTCCGGTTCAGGATTCCAGTGTGGTGCCCATCGTCTGCGCCAATCTGGGCGGCTGGGGCCAGCAGGATGTGGCCGCCAACCTCTCCCTGCTGCTGAACGGGATGAAGGTAATGGTGGGCAACGACGCCAACGTGGCCGCCCTGGGTGAAATCTGGATGGGCGCCGCCAAGGGCTGCCGCAGTGCCGTCATGGTGACTCTGGGCACCGGTGTCGGCGGCGGCGTCATCGTCAACGGCAAGGTGATCGACGGCGCCCACGGGGCCGGCGGCGAGATCGGCCACATCACCGTCAACAAAAACGAGACCGCCGTCTGCGGCTGCGGCAAGCACGGCTGCCTGGAGCAGTATTCCAGCGCCACCGGCGTGGTCCGCTGCATGAAGAAGCTGTTGGAGGAAAATCCCGACACCCCCTGCACCCTGCGGGGCACCGACTTTGCCGCCAAGGATGTCTTTGACGCCGCCCGGGCCGGCGACGCACTGGCCGCCAAGGAAGTGGACCAGATGACCGACGACCTGGGTCTGGCGCTGGCCATCATTGCCGCCACCGCAGACCCCGAAGTGTTCCTGGTGGGCGGCGGCGTGGCCCGGGCCGGCGACGTGCTGTTCCAGCCCCTGACCGAGCACTACAAGACCTACGCCTTTAAGTCCTGCCGGGAGACCCCCATCAAACAGGCCAGCCTGGGCAACGACGCCGGCATCTACGGCGCCGTCCGGCTGATTGTGGGCGCCTGAGTTTGCCGCTCGCTTCCCTCACCCCATCACCACAGAAAGGAGACCGCCATGCTGAATTTTTTGAAAAAAGCCTTTTGGGTTCCCTATGAGCCCGCCGACGTTTACCCCACCGTGGAAAAAGCCCATCAGGCCATCGCCGCACACTGCGAGAAAAATGGCTGGTCCTGCACCTTTCCCAGCGACGATGAAGTCTTGATCGATGGGAAATCCTATGACATTTACCGCGGATACGAGAGTGGAAGCCGGGGCAACTACGGCGTCAAGTGCCGGGAAAAATAAGCCCCCGATGGAGCCCCTCTGCTAAGCAAAACAGCCGCCGCCTTTCGTCTGAAAGGCGGCGGCTGTTGTTTTGTTTTTGGGGGCCGGGATTACTTGGCGTATTCCACGGCGCGGCTCTCCCGGATGACGTTGACCTTGATCTGGCCGGGATAGTCGAGGCTCTCCTCGATCTTTCGGGCAATGGTCCGGGCCAGCAGGATGACCTGATCGTCCCCGATGACATCGGGCTTGACCATGATCCGCACTTCCCGGCCGGCCTGAACGGCAAAGGCCTGCTCGACGCCCTCGAAGCCGGAGGCAATCTCCTCCAGGTTCTCCAGACGGCGGACATAGCTCTCCACGTTCTCACGGCGGGCGCCGGGCCGGGCTGCGCTGATGGCGTCGGCGGCCTGGACGATGAAGGCCAGGGGGGTCTTGGGCTCCACGTCGCCGTGGTGCGCCTCGACGGCATGGATGACCTGGGCGTTCTCCTTGTACTTGCGGCAGATATCCACGCCGATCTGGACATGGCTGCCCTCGATCTCATGATCCAGGGCCTTGCCGATGTCATGCAGCAGGCCGGCACGCCGGGCCATGGTCACATTGACGCCCAATTCGCTGGCCAGCAGGCCGGACAGCCAGGCCACTTCCATGCTGTGGGTCAGGGCGTTCTGGCCAAAGCTGGTGCGGTACTTCAGACGGCCGATCAGCTTGACCAGGTCGGGGTGCAGGCCGTGGATGCCAAGCTCCATGACCGCACGCTCGCCCTCTTTCTTCATCTGGATTTCCAGCTCGCGACGGCACTTTTCCACCGTCTCCTCGATCCGGGCCGGGTGGATACGGCCGTCGCCGATCAGGCGCTCCAGGGTCATCCGGGCCACCTCGCGGCGGGTCTGGTCGAAGGAGGACAGAGTAATGGCCTCGGGGGTGTCGTCGATGATGAGATCCACGCCGGTGGCGGTCTCCAGGGCCCGGATGTTCCGGCCCTCGCGGCCGATGATCCGGCCCTTCATCTCGTCGCTGGGCAGGGGCACCACCGTGACGGTGGTCTCGCTGGAATGGTCGGCAGCGCACCGGCTGATGGCCTGGGCAATCATATTCCGGGCGATGTTCTCACAGTCGTCCTTCAGATCCGACTCGTAGGTGGCCACACGGAGGGCCTTTTCGTGGGTCAGCTCCTCATCCACCTTGTTCAGCAGCACTTCCCGGGCGTCGGCCTGGCTCAGGCCGGCCAGCATCTCCAGCCGCTCCATCTGCTTGGCCCGCAGTTCGTCGGCTTCGGCCAGGTGGGCTTCCGCCTCGGCCATCCGCTTCTTGACATCCTCTTCCCGCTTTTCCAGGGCTTCGGTCTTTTTGTCCAGCGCGTTTTCCTTCTGGTCAATCCGGTTTTCCTGACGGCTGATCTCGGCGCGGCGCTGCTTGATCTCCCGGTCGGCTTCCGCCTTCTGGGCATCTACGTCCGCCTTCATCCGAAACACTTCGTCCTTGGCTTCGAGAATGGCTTCTTTCTTCTTTTGGGTGGCTGTCTTGATCGCCTCGTTCACCAGCCGGGTTGCCTCGGCTTCTGCACTGCCGATCTGGGCCTCTGCGGTCTTTTTGCGGTAGTTGAATCCACCAAAAAAGCCCGCGGCTGCGCCGACAGCAAGTGCAACGAGGGCGATCACGACAGTGACAATCATCGTGGTCGCTTCCATTGTTTCGTTCTCCTCAAATTCAAATGGTTTGTGGAGATGCTGCGGCAGAGCGCGGGCATAAACCTTTTATCTATAAGTGAGCCTTTGATCGAAAAAGACAACAAAACCGCGCACAGGAACAAGACCGGCGCGCGGGTCGGCGGCTTCCAAGTTACAGTTTCAAGCTTATAAATAGTAACGAGCAAATTGCTCGGTTCGTCTGTGGGCAGCGGCCCTGCAAGCAGCATCTGGCGGGGTTGTTTCGGAGCAGTGGCCGCGCCGTGGTCAGCCCGGAGGCATCGCGCAGCGCCTGCATCCCTCGAAACAACACCCCGGGGCAGCGCCGAAGCCTCCCGCTCCAACGTCGGGCTCAGCCGTCCGCTGCCCTTCCAAGGAGCTTCGGGCTGGTCAGACAGCCTGAAACCCCGTTGTTTCTACTATTTATTAGTTTACGAAACATCCGTCCGCTTGTCAAGTGGAAGGAGGCGAAACCATGCAGGATTTTTTTACCTGATTGTATCCCAGATGGGAAAGATGTCCCGGGGCGCATTTCTTTGGTTGCAATCCGCCGCCGGAATGTGTATATTTATACCGTGCACGGCCGGTCCCTGCCGGCCGCCAGAAGGAGATTACAGCAATGGAAAAGACGAGCAAACTCTACCAGGCATATGTACAGATTCTGAAAGAGGAATTGATCCCGGCCATGGGCTGCACCGAGCCCATCGCCATCGCCTACGCCGCCGCCAAGGCCCGGGAGGTGCTGGGCTGCCTGCCCCAGACGGTGGAAATCGGGGTCAGCAACAACATCATCAAGAACGTCAAGAGCGTCATTGTGCCCAACACCGACGGGATGAAGGGCATCGAAGCCGCCGCAGCCGCCGGCGTGGTGGCCGGCCAGGCCCCCAAGGCTCTGGAGGTCATTTCCCAGGTCAGCGACCAGCAGAAGGCCGACATGCGCCGCTTTCTGGCACAGGTGCCGGTGTCGGTCCATCCGGTGGACAACGGGATGATTTTCGACATCATCATCCGGCTGACCAGCGGCAGCGAATCGGCGGTGGTGCGGATCAGCCAGTACCACACCAACATTGTCTACATCGAGAAGAACGGGCAGGTCCTGCTGGACAACACCGCCGCCCAGACCAAGGGCGGCTGCGGTTCGGACGGCCCCGCCGAGGCGGGACTCACCGACAAGAACCTGTTGACCATCGCCGACATCCTGGACTTTGCCAACACCTGCGACCTGGCCGACATCCGGCCGGTGCTGGACACCCAGATCCAGTACAACACCCAGATTTCGGAGGAGGGCCTGCTGGGGGACTACGGCGCCAACATCGGCTCCACCATGCTGAAATTCTACGGCGACGACGTTCGCAACCGGGCCATTGCCAAGGCGGCCGCCGGTTCGGATGCCCGGATGAGCGGCTGTGAGCTCCCGGTGGTCATCAACTCGGGCAGCGGCAACCAGGGCATCACGGTGTCGGTGCCGGTGATTGAGTACGCCAAGGCCCTGGCCGTCCCCAAGGAACGGCTGTATCGGGCTTTGGCCGTCTCCAACCTGATCGCCATCCACGAAAAGAGCGGCATCGGCCGTCTGTCCGCCTACTGCGGCGCCGTCAGCGCCGGCTGCGCGGCAGGCTGCGGCATCGCCTATCTCCAGGGGGCCGACTATGAGGCCATCGCCCACACCCTGGTGAACTCGCTGGCCATCGTCTCGGGCATCATCTGCGACGGCGCCAAGCCCAGCTGTGCCGCCAAAATCGCCTCCAGCGTGGAGGCCGGCATCATGGGCTATCACATGTACCTGAACGGCCAGCAGTTCCTGGCGGGGGACGGCATCGTCACCAAGGGCGTCGAGAACACCATCCGCAACGTGAGCCAGCTGGGCCGGGAAGGCATGCGGGAGACCGACAAGGAAATTGTCAAGATCATGATGCAGGGCCAGTAAGGGAGGCAGTCGCATGGAGATCCGCACCGCCGCTCCCGGTGACCTGGATGCGGTCGCCGCCATCGAAGCGGCCTGTTTTCCGCCGGCAGAAGCGGCCGGCCGGGAAAGCCTGGCCGGCCGTCTGGCCGTCTATCCCCATCATTTTTGGCTTCTGACCGACGGCGGCACCGTCATCGGCTTTGTGAACGGCATGGTCACCGACCAGCCCGACCTTCAGGACGAGATGTACGACCAGCCCGCCCTCCACAACGAGGCCGGCGCCTGGCAGATGATTTTTGGAGTGGACACCCTGCCGGCCTACCGCCGCCGGGGCTGCGCCGCCCTCCTGCTGGAACATGTCATCGGTCAGGCCCGGGCCCAGGGCCGCCGGGGTCTGGTTTTGACCTGCAAGGACCGCCTGGTCCACTATTACGCCAAATTCGGCTTTGTCAGCGAGGGCATTTCCCAGTCCACCCACGGGGATGTGGTCTGGTATCAAATGCGGCTTCGCTTCTGAATCTGCAAAGGGCTGTCTGTCGCCTGTTCCGGGCGGCGGGCAGCCCTTTTTTGTCCCCTCACCTTCCTCCAGAACCATCTTCCCCGGCCTTCATTTTTTGACACGGCATTTTATAATGATTGTATCCAAGTCAAAAATGCGGTAGAATAAAGACATAGGAGGAATTTTTTATGCAAAAATGGATTGCTCTCGCTGATCGCCCTTTTGATGGCCGCCGTGCTGGTACTCACCGCGGCTGTTTTTCATCTGTACCGAACGGACGCCGCTGATGCTCCGTCCGTCTCTGCGGTCGAAACCGCTTCCCTCTCTGATCCGTCGGTTTCCGGTCCCACCGGTCAGGCGGCAAGCGTCACCGGCGGAGAGGATGCGGCCCTCTCCGTCCCGGCCCAGCCTGACGCCGCCGTCCCGGCCGAACTGCGCTGTTCGGTGGAACACGGTATGCTTCGTCTGGTGCAGGGGGACCATTTCGGTCTCTCCGATGACAGCGGGAGCGAATGCCAGGTCTCCTGGGAGGATGGCGCCTATCTTCTCTCGGTCAACACCACCCGATCGGAACCCATTGTGCTGACCGTTCCCCAGGGCACCCATTTTCAGGCGGTCTCCCTGACCGTCAACGGCGGCAACCTGTCCGCAGAAAATCTCTGCACCGGCACCCTCTCCACTTCCTGCCAGCAGGGCGTCCTGCATTACACCGGGCAGGTGGAGGGCTCCGCGCAGGTGGACCACCTGCAGGGCGAAACCCTACTCCAGCTCAGCGGCCGCCCCTCAGACTTCAACTATGAACTGGAATACGACCTCGGCCATATCGCCGTCGGCAGTCAGTCCTTTGCCGGGGCCCGCGGAAGCCATTCCATCGACAACGGCAGCGCCAAAACCATCCAGATTCAATGTTCCATGGGCAGCGTCGAAGTTGTCTTCCCAGAAGATTCATAATATGCCCTGATTCCTGAGGAGGAAACCGATCATGTTCTTTGCCCTGTTTCATATGGCCATCGGCCTGTGCTTCATGCTGCTTCACCTGCTCATCCCGCTGCTTTTCATCGCGGTGATTGTCTGGATGATCTCCTGGCTGATCCGCCACTCCCGGTAATCCCATCGGCGGACTGCCGGAAAACCGCTTCCTTTCTATCAATCCAATCAGACGGCCGCCTCTCCACCCTCTGGCTGTGTGGGAGGCGGCCGCCGTTTTTGGTTCAATCCATGGTTTCCAGTTGCAATTCGTCCCCCGAAAACGACAGTTCATCCCCCAAAGACCCGCTCCGGCGGGTCTTTTGCTATACTGTAGGTGCGAGGTGACCAGGATGCGGCGCAAAAGCCGCGGCACGGAATCCCGTCCGGCTGCCCCTTCCAGGGCCCGGACATCTTGCCGCCCGGTCTGGTTCGCCTGGAACAGGCAGCCAGGCGCAAGGCCACTCCAGCAGATAAACGATTGAAACCACTTCGGCCCCTTCCCGGCCCGAAACTTTAGCATGACAGGAGAGAGAAACCATGAAATACTATTTAAAAAAGTGTTGGCCGGCCGTTACAGCGGCCTCCATCTGTATGGTGATTGCCTATGGCTTGCAGGTCTGCACCAGTCTGGTACAGATTCAAGTTACCCAGGGGCTGCTGGACGGTGATCTGCGGGCTTTCACCATTCAGATCATTCTTCTTCTGCTGACCTGGCTGGCCGTGGTCCTTTGCCTGGTTGCAGAGACCTTCTTCCAGGGCCGGGCCGTGCGCCGGATGAACAACGCACTGCGCCGGGATATGGCGGCGGGCCTGCTGCACAAAAACCATCAGGAATATCATCAGCAGGAGAGCGGCGAATACCTCTCCCAGTTCACCAACGACGTGAACCAGATTGAACAGATGGCCTGGACTCCGTTTTTCACCATCATGGGCTCGGCGGCACAGGTGGTGTTCGGCATCATTGCGCTGGCATCCATTCATTGGCTGTTGCTGGTGGTTTCTCTGGTCATTGCATTGGTCATGATCTTCGTTCCTCGTCTGTTCAGCAAACGGCTGGGAACCGTTGGCGCAGCCTGCGCCGCCAGCCAGGCGGACAGCGTCAGTAAAATCAAGGATCTGCTGGCAGGCTACGATGTACTTCGCTTCTTTGGCAAGGATGAACGGTTTACCAGCGGAGTCGATGCAGCCAGCGACAGGATGGAGCAGGCCAAGTACAAACTGACCATCAACAAGGACAGCATCGGCTGCGGCCTGGCCTATATCAGCGCCGTCTGCCAGGTGGCCGTTGTCATCCTGCTGGGTGTCCTGATCCTCCATGATATGATTCCTCTGGCCACCTTTATGGGCACCGGCACCATCTGCGCCGGCGTGTATAATGGACTGAACCAGGTGTCCAAACTTGCAGTGTCCTTCTCGGCCAGCAAGCCTTATTTCGATAAGATTACCGTCCATGCCGGCGAGGCACAGCTCCCGGATTTCGGCCTGCCTGCCCTGCAGGAAGGCATTACGGTCAAGGATGTCTTTTTCTGCTATGATGAAAAGAAGCCGATCCTGGTCCACATGAACGCCCAGTTCAAGAAGGGCGGCAAATATGCGCTCACCGGCCCCTCGGGCTGCGGCAAGAGCACCCTGCTGAAGATTCTTCTTGGCTGGCTGCCCGGCTATCAGGGCAAGGTGACGCTTGACGGCAAGGATATGCGGGATTATACGCCCGAGCAACTCCAGCAGCAGATGAGCTACATCGAACAGGATGTGTTCCTGTTCAACACCACCATCCGGGAAAACATTACCCTGGGTGAGCACTTTACCGACGAGCAGATGGAAAAGGCTCTGCGTGACAGCGCCCTGGCAGGCGACCTTGTCAACATGCCCCAGGGTCTGGATACGCTGGTGGGCGAGGAAGGCAGCGCTCTTTCGGGCGGCCAGAAACAGCGTGTGGCCATCGCCCGTGCTCTGATCCATAACCGCAGCATCCTCCTGGTGGACGAGGGCACCAGCGCCCTGGACCAGAAAAACGCCGACATCGTGGAAAAGAGCCTGCTGTCCAACCCCGACCTGACCCTGATCCTGATTAGTCATCACCTGAGCGATGAACGCAAAGCCCAGTTCGACCATGTATACCAGCTGACTCCTGCGTCTGCCACTATCTGACAGCCGAAACCCTCCAAAGCAACCGTGCCGGAAGCATGGCACACAATTTTCACAGCTTAGCAAAAAAGCCCACGGTCAATCGTAGGATTGACCGTGGGCTTTTGGTGCGCTCGCGGGAACTCGAATCCCGGGCCCTCTGATTAAAAGTCAGATGCTCTACCGACTGAGCTACGAGCGCATATACTGCATACTGAAACAGGGCAGTGCTATACTGCCCGACTATTTTACCACACCCGGGCATAAATTGCAAGAGCTGCCGCAAAAAAGTCCGCCGGCGGGCCGCCGGGGCGGAAGGAAGTTCCTCTTTACAAAGAGATACAAAATAGTTACAATGGGAGATATACAGGGTACCTGGATGCGCACATTTGTGTACCAACCAGCCGGGGCTGCGCCCCGGCTGATCCCCCACTGTAAAGGAGAGATAGATTTATGAAGATCACTCGCCGTCTGCTGCTGCGCTGTTCGGCAGCCTTCGCCGGATGCCTGGCCCTCACAGGTGCCAGCGCCAAGAGCAGTTTCATGGATTGGCTCCAGAGTCTGCTGGGCAAGGGAGAGGCCCCCTCCTCTTCCTCCTCCAGCGCAGCTTCTTCCTCGTCCTCTGCCGCCGCTTCTTCACAGCCGGCCTCCAGCAGTGCCCCGGCCCTGCCCCCTTATGACGCCGATCCCCTCACCGGTGAAGCCAAAACCGGCAGCGGTCGGATCATTGCGGTCATGGTCAACAACATCTGCAACAGCGCCCGGCAAAATGCGCGGCCCCAGCGGGGTCTGTCGTCGGCTTCCATTGTCATCGAATCCAAGGTGGAGGGCAGCATCAGCCGGCTCTGCGCCCTCTATGACAATGTAGACGCCATTCCCGAGGTCGGTCCCCTGCGGTCAGGCCGGGATCAGTTCCTCCAGTTGGTGATGCCCTGGCAGGCCCTCTACTATCACGACGGCGAGAGCGTTTTTTGCACCCAGTACATCAACCAGTGGAATTACTCCGGGCTGAACATCGGCGGCAAGAGCTATTTCAACACCCCCACCCATCCCCATGTGGCCCATCGGGACAGCCGCGGCGGTGTGGTGGCCTATGAGCACACCGAATTCACCTCCGGGCCTGAGATCCGTCAGGCCGCCGCCAATGCCGGCATCGGCTTGACCTACAACTACGACAACACCTTCTTCCCCTTCACTGACTACCGCACCGGCGAGATCGAGCTGCTGGAAGGCTGTCAGGCTGCCCGGTCGGTCACCGTCCGGCATTCGGCCAAGTACCAGTCCGCCTTTACCTACAGCGCCCCTGACAAGGTCTACCGGATGCAGATGTACAGCGCCCGCACCGGCGCCTTTGAAGCTGCGGTGGATGAGCTGAACGGCCAGCAGCTGGCCTTTGAAAACCTCCTGGTCTGCTTTGCACCCATTGCCGCCTATGCCGGCGACTCGGGCGATGTGCAGGAGGTCCAGTATATCGCCGGCGGCGAAGCCTATCTCTTTACCCGGGGCCGGGTGCGGGTCTGCCAGTGGTCCAAACTGGCCCCCGATCTCCCCCTCGAAGTGACCGACAACGGCCAGCCGGTGACGTTCAACCGCGGCCGCACCTATCTGGCCATCGTGGACGAGGATGAACAGGGATACTTTACCTTCAATGCCTGATTTGGGAAGGACTTTCACCATGAAGAAACTTGCTCCGGCACTGGCGGCCCTCTGTTTTGCGGCCCTGGTCCTGACCGGCTGTACCCTGTTCGGACAGCAGACCGGCTCGGCCTCCGATCCCGACGCCGTTGCTCTGGACCCCCTCACCGGCAAAACAGCCCGCTGGCCCGACCAGCGGCCCGCGGCCGTCTTTCTTGACAACGGGCCGGATGCCAGCCGTCAATGGGGCATCGGGGAAGCGTCGGTGGTCCTGGAAGCTCTCACCGAGGGGCAAACCGACACCAGCCTCTGTCTGGTCTATCCCGCTCTGGAGGCTGTCCCCCAGGCCGGACCTGTGGCCCAGGCCCGGGACCTCTATCTCCAGCTCCTGGCCTGCCAACAGGTGATTCCGGTGCAGCGGGACGCCAGCATCTACGCGGCCAACTTTTTGGACCTCTATGACGTTCTGCCCCTGGATGCCCTTTCCCTGGGGGTCCAGGGCTTCACCTACCAGGGCGCTTGGGGCCAGCCGGATCAGGTCAGCTGGACCACCAGCGGCGCCGATCTGCTGCCCCTGGCCGCCAGCGCCGGCGTCTCTCTGATTCCCCAGGCTGACGCCGATTCCCTCGCCGCGGACAGCGACTCCTCCGGGGGCGACACCACCGTCCATCTGCCGCCCCTTCTCCCCTTTGGGGAGCCCGCCAACGGCAAGGAAGGGGCCTCCTCGGTGGAGCTGATCTTTTCCTCCACCAGCTCCACCAGTTTTACCTATGACGCCGGCACCCAGCAATACCTGATGGCCCGGGCCGACGGTTCTCCCCAGACCGACGCCAACACCGGCACCCAGGCGGGTTTTGACAACCTGCTGATCCTCTACAGCGCCCCTTCCCTCCGGGATGACGGCTATTCCTGGGGCTATGATTTGACCATGGGCGCCGGGGTCTACCTCAGCGGCGGATCGGTCTGGAGCATCCTCTGGATGCCCGGCGTGGAGTCCACCCTCTCCATCTACAATTCGGACGGCACCGCCCTCAACGTCCAGCCAGGCACCAGCTACATCGCCCTGATGGGCAGCGTGGCCGGCCAGGAAGTGATCCTCCGGGACAGCCAGGGCTCCGAGATGACTGCCAACTGATTCCAAACCAAAACCGCCCCCTGCCAGTGCAGAGGGCGGTCTTTGTTTTATCGGTAGGACTCGTTTTCTTCGGCCTCGGCCTGGCCCCGCAGGGTGTCAGCATAGCCGTAGGGGACAATGTCGATGGCCTCCACCATCCGATCCCGCATCCAGAGCTGGACATCGGTCTGGACGGTATAGCCGCAGCCCGGATCGGCCATCCACTGCTCGGGGCGGCGGCTGGGCAGGGCGTGCTGGGACAACATACTGACAATGACGCCGCCGTGGGTCACACAGGCGGCCTCGGTGACATCCATTCGGATCATATACTCAAACAGCTTGAGCAGGGACTCGCCGCACCGCCGGTGGAAATCCGCCGTGGGCTCGGCTCCCTGGGGGGTGAAGCCGGAACCGGGGGTGATCCAGCGGGAAAAATCCGGGTCCTTCACCAATTCCTTGACGGGGCGGTTTTCAAACACCCCGAAGTGGGCCTCCCGCAGGTCGTGGACCGTGAACTGATGGGCTGCCCCCGGGAAGAGGATATTCGCCGTCTCGACCGCCCGCAGCATCGGCGAAGAAAAGACGGTGTCCACCTGGGGGTAGGTAAACCGCGCCTGCAGCTCGGCCAGCTGGGCCCGGCCCTCGTCGCACAGCGGGAGATCGGTCCCTCCGCCGATGTACCGCCCGTCCAGATTGCCGGCGGTCAGGCCGTGGCGGATCAGATGCAGCTTAAAGGTCTTCATGCACAACGCACCTCTTTCGTACCAGAGCCCCGCCCTCCCAAAAAATTTTGCGCCTGCGGCAGACCGCAGACACAAGATAGGCGGGGAATATGGTTAAGTGTATCATATATCTGGTGGCAGAGCAAGCCTTTTGACAAAAACGACGAAAAATCAGGCAAAACATCGGCGATTTTTTCCTTTACAAGTCGTTTTCCCTTGTGTATAATCAACGTGTTGTTGAAACAAAGGTAAAAAGGGCTTTTTTCGCCGGTCATGGGGGGCCGGCCCCGCCCAGGAGGATCATTCATGGAATTCAACCGTATCATCAAGCTGCTGCGCACCGAACGGGGCATCACCCAGAAACAGGCCGCCGAGGACCTGCACATTTCCCAGGCGCTGCTCTCCCACTACGAAAAGGGGATCCGCGAATGCGGCCTGGACTTCGTGGTCCGGGTGGCGGACTATTACGGGGTGTCCTGCGACTATCTGCTGGGCCGCAGCGCAGACCGCACCGGCGCCGTTCTGACCGCCGACGACCTCCCCAATCCCGACAAGATGAAGGACAGCGTCTATCACGGCAGCGTCCTCCCCACCATGAACAAAAAGCTGATTTCCAACAGTCTCAACGTCCTGTACGCCAAGGTGGGCCAGTGTCACAACAAAGCCCTGGTCACCGAGATCAGCACCTATCTGATGATGTCGGTGTACAAGATGTTCCGGCTGCTGTACACCAACGGCCCCCACAATTCGGCCAGCATGTTCAGCATCGGCGAAGGGCAGTGGAACGGCTATGCCGACGCCGTCATGCGGATGGCCGAGGCCAACGTCAACGTCCTTTTGTCCGGCGGCAGTATCAAAAACGGCGAGGGCCTGGAGGACACCGAACCCCTGGCCATGACCACCGAGAGCCTGACCCGGGAGTTTCCCCTCTACGCTTCCAGCCTGCTCAACCTGGTCAAGACCAGCGAGACCCGGATCCGCGGCCTGACCCCGCCCGACGAAAACAAGTAACCCTCTCAAACACCAGCGCCCCCGCGTTTTCATCCACGCGGGGGCGCTTGAGCGTATCGAAAAACGACACGCTTTAGGGGGAACCCATAAAAGACAGACTGCTGTCCTCTTGTGCTTAACCAATTTTTTCTGCGGGCATGAATGCCCTTGTAAAAATTGGAGCACCGCGCCAAACACAGCTCCCTGTTTCGTCCTCAGGACGCGGTCGCTGTGTTTGCCGTCAATCCGGCAGGTTGTTTTCGATGAAGGCGCCGATGTCGGCAAAGACCTCCTGGCGGTTCAGTTCCACCAGCAATTCATGCCGGGCCCCGGGATA
Source organism: uncultured Faecalibacterium sp. (assembly GCA_944385995.1). Taxonomy (GTDB): domain Bacteria; phylum Bacillota; class Clostridia; order Oscillospirales; family Ruminococcaceae; genus Faecalibacterium. The sequence continues at coordinate 60,711 of CALWZL010000001.1, read as the reverse complement.
GAGTTTGACCTCCACCTGGCGGACGCCGGCGGCCCGGAGGCTCTGGGCCGCCCTGTTCACCCCGCGGCCCCTGTCTCCCACCGGGTCATCGTCCCCCGAAAGAAAGAGGACCGGCAGGTCTTTGGGCACCTGGTCCAATAAGGTCGGGTCGCACAGCCGGGCCAGCCCGGTGAACATGCTGTAATAGCCGTTGAGGGTGAAGCGGAAGCTGCACCGCTCCTCGGCCAAATAGCGGTCCACCTCGGCCTCGTCCCGGTTCAGCCAGTCCTTGGGGGTGCGGGCCGGCTCAAAGCTCCGGTTATAGCTGCCAAAGGCTAAACTGTCCACCAGTTTGCTCCGGTCATGCCAGCCCTTCACCGCCGCCAGCAGGCGGCAGAGCGCCTTGCCGCACAGGACCGCGGCTTTGGGCTGCCAGCCGGTCCCCATCAGGATGGCGCCCTTCAATTCATCGCCATGCTCACAGAGATATTGCCGCGCGTAAAAGGAGCCCATGCTGTGGCCCAGCAAAAACCAGGGCGCCCCCGCCAGTTCGGCCCGCCTTTTGGCCCAGCGGGTCACCCCGTACAGGTCATCCAGCAACAGGCGGTTGCCGTCGGGAAGGCCAAAATAGCCGTAGTCGTCCTTGCTCATCACCGAACTCCCATGGCCCAGATGGTCATGGCCCACCGACGCAATGCCCCGGTCCGCCAGCCAGCGGGCCAGTTCCTCATACCGGCCGATGTACTCCACCATCCCGTGGGTCATCTGGAGCACCGCCCGGGGCCGGCCCTCGGGCAGGCAGAGCATCACATGGATGCTGTTCCCCGGCCGGGCCGAGGAAATCCGCAGATGCCGCAGATCGCTCACAGGGCAACGCTCCCTTCCACGGTGGTCTGCCCCGGCTCCAGCGACGCAATCCGCTCACAACAGGCCGGACAGATGCAGCACCCTTCAAATACCACCGCCCGCTCATCCACCGCGCCGCAGAACATGCAGGCCTTGGGCGGGATATACTTCCGCATGACGATAGCACCGTTCTCCGCAAAGATTTCCACCTTACTGTCGCCGGTCAGGCCCATTGCGGTACGCAGCTCCTTGGGCAACACCACACGGCCCAGATTGTCAATCCCGCGGACGATCCCGGTGCTCTTTTTTTTCTTCATGTCGTTCTCCTTTTTCCGCGATTCTTCGCGTTCTATTCCTTCAGAAAAGCTCTGCTGCCGACCCAGCACAAACACAGATTCTTTCCTGTTTTTTCCAGTATACAGGAAGGAACAGCTTTCGTCAAGAATTCCGTCTTTCTTCGACACAAAATCCCACCGGCTCTGTTTCTTTTCCGCTGCTGCCGCCGAAAAAGTGCGAATCCAAGCGTTTTTCACCGCACAAAACCGCGTCCTCTGCCGTAAAAGCGCAAAACGGCCCGTGCCGCGCCAAATCAGCGCAGATGCACGGGCCGAACTTTGTCTATTTCAATCGGATTGGCTCACAGCTGGAGCAGGCCGACCTTGCGGTAGACCTTCTGGATCATCCGGTCAGCGATGCGGGACGCAGCCGCCGCGCCGTCCTTCAGGACGCCGTCCACATAGGCCTTGTCGGCCAGAATGCGGTTGTACTCGCCCTGGATGGGGGCCAGGCCATCGGCCACCGCCGCGCCCACTGCCTCCTTAAAGACGCCATAGCCCTGGCCGTCAAATTCCCGCTCGATCTCCTCGATACTCTTGCCGGTGAAGATGTGGTAGATGGCGATCAGGTTGGACACGCCGGGCTTGGCGGCCGGATCGTAGCGGACCACGCCGTCCGAATCGGTCACCGCCCGCTTGAACTTCCGGGTGATGGTGTCCCGGTCGTCGGTCAGCAGGATGAAGGCGTTGACGTTGGTGTCGCTCTTGCTCATCTTGCGGGTGGGATCGGCCAGAGACATGATCTTGGCGCCCTCCTTGGTCACATAGCCTTCCGGCATCACAAAGGTGGGGCTGTAGTTGTTGTTGAACCGCTGGGCAATGTTCCGGGCCAGCTCCAGATGCTGGGTCTGATCCTGTCCCACCGGCACCAGATCGGCGTTGTAGATCAGGATGTCGGCGGCCATCAGGGCCGGATAGGTGAACAGGCCGCCGTTGACGTTGTCGGGGTGCTTGGCGCTCTTGTCCTTGAACTGGGTCATCCGGCTCAGCTCGCCGAACTGGGCGTTGCAGCAGAAAATCCAGTTGAGCTGGGTGTGGGCCGGCACATGGCTCTGGACAAAGAGGATGCTCCGGGCCGGGTCAATGCCGGCGGCCAGAATCATGGCCGCAGCTTCCCGGGTGTGACGGCGCAGGGCTGCCGGGTCCTGCCGGACGGTCAGGGCGTGGAGGTCTGCCACCATATACAGACAGTCGAACTCGTCCTGGAGCTTGGCCCAGTTGCGGACCGCCCCGATATAATTGCCCAGGGTAAAGGTGCCGGTGGGCTGAATGCCTGACAAAATAACGCGCTTGCGCTCACTCTGTTCGCTCATACGAAAAGCCTCCTGCAAATCAACTTCCAAGGTGAATGGTCCTGACCGGCCGCCCTGCCTTTCCCCGGACATCAAAAAAGTCCCTGACAAAGCCGGGCCTGCCGGTCTTGTCAAGGACGAATCAACAGATCTGATCCGCGGTGCCACCTTGCTTTGCAGCCCCTTGGGGGCTGCACCCTCTGACGGGATGCCAACACATCCCCGGCGCTGACGTGCGCCCTGCCGTCGCGGGATACCCAGGCCATGGGCCCTTCCCCCGCACCCTCGGCGGCCCATAGCGGCGCACATGGTCCCGCCTGCTTTTCAGCTGCCGCAGGCTCTCTGCCGGGAATGCTCTCGCCGCATCTTCCGCTTCATCGGTTTGTACATTAGACTATAACACGTTTGGAAGGCCCTGTCAAGGCCTCCGGCGGAACAGTATATTACACTGAATTTTTTCCTAAAATTTGTGAATTTTGTGTATTGTGTGCAAAAGTATTTCCCGCTACAATAAGATTATGACATAGCCTTGCAGAGCGTCCGGGGGGATGGCTCTGCTCACCACATACAGACAGGAGGGGTTCAACCAATGATTAACCTGGTCAAGCTGCCCACCAAAAACAAGCGGATGATCCTGCGCGTTGCCAGGGGGCACTTCGCTACCAGCCACAGCCATATCAACTATTACATCGACGTGACCATGCAGAAGACCCGCCTGTCCGAGGCCGCCGAGGCTGCCCGGGAGCTGGTCCATATGTACAAGACCACCACCATCGTGGACACTGTCCTCTGTCTGGACGGAACCCAGGTCATCGGCACCTGTCTGGCCAACGAGCTGACCAAAGACGGCTTCCGCAACATGAACGCCCACCAGACCGTCTACGTCATCACCCCTGAGTACACTTCCGGCAGCCAGATTATTTTGCGGGACAACATCGCCCCCATGGTCCGGGGCAAGCACGTCCTGATTCTGGCCGCCTCCATCACCACCGGCTTTACAGTCCAGGCCGCCATCGAGGCGGTGGAATATTACGGCGGACAGGTGGCCGGCCTGGCTGCCATCTTCGCCACCACCCATGAATTCATGGGGATGCAGGTCAACTCCATTTTTGACCCCAACAACCTGCCCGACTACACCAGCTACGAATCCCGGGACTGCCCCATGTGCAAGGCGGGCCAGCCCATCGACGCTCTGGTGAACAGCTTCGGCTATTCTTCCCTCTGACAGTGACCTTATCCTAGACCGCGGATTGCTTTCCCCTCTCAGCAGCCGCGGTCTTTTTGTCTGCCCTGGAAACAGAAAAGCCCCGGCGGCCGCCGGGGCTCATCTCATCTGGAACGGTTTTCCAGGGGTGTGTTTCAGTCGTCGGAGGTGCTCATCTCCACCACGATCAGATAGTAGACCACGTCATTGACCAACGTGACTTTCCGGCCGCTGACCGCATAGGTGATATCGCTGACATTCACAAAGGGGTTTTCGACAAGCTCTTTCAGCGCCCCATCCACGCCCAGGATCACCGCAGCGGCCACCCGCTCGGGGCTGTCCAGGACGCCGATCTTTTCCAGCTTGGAAGTGTCCGCCTCCAATTTCACCTGGGACGCAATCCCCTCGGCTGCTCTGCTGGGGCTGATGCCGGCTTCCAGCTCTTCCTCCGACACCACAAAGACGGCGCCGTACTTGTTGTTATTGTCGTATCCGCGCTCCGAGGCAATGAAGCCCAGCAGGGTGTTGGCATCCAGGGTGCCCCGTTTCACCATATAGTCGGCGGCCTTTTCCACTGCTTCGTTCAGTCCGTCCACCGTCTTGGCCTTCGTCTTGCTCTCCGCCGCCCGCAACGCGCTGTTGACCTTGGATACGCTCATGGCGCTCCGATTGCTGGAAGAAGTACCGCTGCCGCATCCGGCCAGCATTCCCACTGCCATGACCACTGCCAACGCAAGCGCCATCCACTTTTTCGCTTTCATCATTCTATACCTCACATCCAGGGGCGCCGCAGCGCCCGGTCTCTGCCGGCCTGCCGGCCCATCTCTGCGCCCGGCCGGCCTTTGCTCGCCATCACTTCATACCGGAAAACCCCCGGCGGGGCCGGGGGCAGACTCCAAACATTGATTTTACAGCAAGTGTACATTCACCTGTGCCGCAAAGACCCAGTATACCGTGCCGTCCGATGTTTTCGCCTTGCTTGCACTTACGTTGTAGGTAAAACGAACCACATTGTTGGTTGCACTTGAAATCCAGCCATTTTTGCTTTCCTCTACCAGGACCATGGCAGCTGCAAACTTTTCGGGGGTATTGATGGGCTCGAGGCTGCTGATATTGTCGACAGAACTCCAGATGCCGCCGGCACTGGTATTGGTCTTGAGCTGGTTTTCCTCAATCACATAGGTCGAACCATAGGACATATCAATGCCCATCAGGCCGCCGCTGGAGATAAAGTTCTTAATGGCATTGGAAATATTGCTGCTGATGGACCATTTCATATTGCTGGAAATGGTACTTTGAACCGAGGAAGTCGATCCGCTGGAAGTGATCTCGCTGGCAGCAGAACGCACTGCATTGTTCAGTTTTGTATCGTTTTCCACCGTAATCCCACTGCCTACGCTCTTCAGCAAGCGGTTTACCTCATTGTTGCTGAGAGAACCGCTGACGCTGCTTCCGCCGCCGCCTCCGCAGGCGGTCAGAACACCGACGGCCATCACTGCCGACAGGGCCAGAGCCAACAACTTCTTGATCTTCATAACCTGTACACCTCGTTTCATGTTGTCAAGATTTTACCGAATCGTGTGCCTACCAACAGGCCGTGTGCCTGTCATCTTCCTTTGGACATCACCAGTAAGAGCATCCGATCCCCGTCTTTGGTGGTGAAACCGGCCAGTGCCGCCGTATAGGACCGGCCGTTGCCGCCCTCATACAGCTGCTGTGCAAAAGATACCATGGTTTTCTCGTGGCGGTCCGGGTTTCCCAGCGGCGCATTGGGCCAGTAGGCCCGGTCATATGCCTCACAGATCAGGGGCATGGTTCCGGTTTGACGGGCGATCTGGGTTTTGACGGCGTCGGACTCGGATTCTTCCCGCTCCGCCCCGTCCAGGGCCTGGGCCGCTTCGGCCACCGCCTGATTCAGGGTGTCATCCGAGGAGACGGTGACTTCCAGTCCATCCTCCTTCAGCATCCGGTTGATGGACGCATAATCCAGCGCCAAAAGGCTTGCCTCACTGCCCAGGCCGCAGCCAGCCAGCAGACAGGCCGCCATCACAACGGCCAGAATCCATGCAATCCATCGTCTTTGTTTCATAGCCACGCTCCTTTCTGTTCCAGGATGGGAGAAATTTTGTGTCAAATTGGTTACAATCTCCCTCACTTGGATTAAACGTACCATATTTTGAATATATTGTCAATAACTATACTTCAGTATCGACAAAAATACAACTGTTTTTACAGTGCAAGACCCCCGGCGGACGAGCCGCCGGGGGTCTTGCACGATCGGTTAAGAAGGGAATCTCTATTTGTCGTTACGTTTTGGGGATCCATTTGCAAGTTCTGGAAAGGTCCGCAAATCCGGGGAGGGCTTTGCGTTTATGGTACTTTCAGAATACCACAATTCCTGCATTTCTTCCATAAAATTGTAATGATTTGTCGTTTGATTGTCTTATTTTACCGGTTGTTTTCCTCCAGACCCAACAAAGTCCCCGGCGGACCAGCCGCCGGGGACAAGATGATGCTGTTATCTCACACGCTGAAGGTTTTTGCTTCCACCTGGCCGCCAAAAACCCAGTAGACCACGCCCTCTTCGCTGGTCACTTTGGTCGCGCTGACACTGTAGTTAAAGCCGATCAGATCTTTGAATTCGACCTCTTCCAGCCAGTCCGGCAGCAGGCCATTCAGGGCCTGATCGATGTTCTCGTCAATGGTTTCATCCACGGCCAGAACAATGGCGGCTGCAAACTGTTCGGGTGTCTTCACGACGCCCAGGCTGTCCACCTGATCGCTGCTGAGCCCCACAACCGACAGGAGCGATTTGACATCCACGCCCTCTTCCAGGCGATTTGCCTCGATGCAGAAACCTGCGCCATAGGACAGATTGATGAAGGGATTCATTTCCTGCAGATTGCCGATGGCATCCAGCATCTCATCCACGTCCGACCAGTCCATGCGGTTAAAGACCTCTTCGTTGGCCTTATCCGGGGTGAAAATGCCGCTTTCCTTCATGCTGCTGGCTGCCTGCTTGACCGCGCTGTTCAGGGCATCCGAATTTTTCACCTGGACATCACTGCCGGCCGTTTTCAGATAAGAATTGACCTCCTGGATGTTCAAGTCACTGCTGGTGCTGCTGCCATTGCCGCCGCAGCCCGCCAAAACGCCCACTGCCATCACGGCCGCCAGAGCAAGAGCCATCCATTTTTTGCATTTCATCGCTGTACCCATCCTTTCTCTGTACCTTGAAGATGAGACCGTCTTGTTGATTCCAGTCCCCTCGTTTTGAATAAAAATACCATATTTACCAGTTATTGTCAATAACGGAACTTCACCATGAACAAACCTCTTCGCCCTTCCCCGGGGAAAATGTTTCCCGGTTTATGCTTCCGGCATCCGCCATGCCCGCCCCAAACCGGGAACCTTTTGCCGTCCCTTGCCGCCCGGGCCTGTTTCCCGCCCCGGCGACGTTTCCACAGGCATATTGTAATGTTTTGCATCTTTATTGTAACAGGTTGTTGTTTTTCACCCCCGGACACAACAAAGCCCCCGGCGGACAAGCCGCCGGGGGTATATATACAAGGGTCCGTAGAAAGCACAGAATGGGCCGCCGGCCAAAGAATTCTAAGCCGGAACGGCATTTGAGCACCGCAGATCAAAGCGATCCGGGGATTTTATTTTGCTCAAGTCGCGTCAAGTCATGTGGACATGATAACACAATTTCCCCGGGTTGTCAATCCATTCGGCCCATTTTTGTCCGCCGGAGACGCACTGTTTTGGAGTGCAGGCAGCTGCGGCGGTCAGGTCCGGCCGGCCTTGCTGCCCTTGATGTAGGGATCGCCCCAATAGCTCCAAAGAAGCTGGGCGCACATAAAGCACCAGATCACCGGCTCACAGAGGATGACGGCGTTGTAGCCGAACTGCGGGATGAAAAAGAGCATAAACAGAATCTTGCCCACCAGTTCGATGCCGCTGGAAATCAGGGGAAGGACTTTTTGGCCCAGGCTCTGGAGGGCATACCGGGTGGACAAAAGCACCCCCAGCACCGAATAGAAGGGGGCCGTCCAGCGGAGATAGCGGGCGCCGTTCTCCAGGACCACCGCCTCGCTGGAACCCGAAATCAGCTGGACCAGAATGCCGGCACACAGCCACATCAGGACGGTCATCACAATGGCGGTGCCCAGGCCAAACAGCCAAATCTGCCGCATCCCCTTGCGGATGCGGTCGGGCTGGTCGGCGCCCCGGTTCTGGGAGACAAAGGTGGAACAGGCCGTCGCCATGGCAATCACCGGCATATCGGTGAAGGTAAACAGTTTCCGGGCGGCGGTGTGACCGGCAATCACCAGGGTGCCCAGGCCATTGATGCCATACTGAAGAATCACCGAGCCCGCCGACACGATGCTGCTCATCAGGCCCATGGAAAGGCCCTGGGTCACCATCTCCCGGTAGAGGCCCTTCTCAATGGAGAAGTGTTCCCTGCCCGGCACCAGATGCCGGGCGCATTTGAGGATGTAGAAGATGCAGAGGACCACCGAAACCGCCTGGGACAACACGGTGGCCAGGGCAGCGCCCCGCACCCCCATCGCCAGGCCGGCCACAAACCAGTAGTCCAGGGCCACATTGAGGCAGGAAGAGAAGATCAGAAACACCAGGGGCATCAAGCTGTTGCCCACCGCCCGCAGCAGGGCGGCGCAGAGGTTATAGACAAACATGACCACCACATACTGGGCAATGGGCCGGATGTAGCTGTAGGCCTCGTCGATGATTTCGGGCGGGGTGTCCAGGGCTTCCAGCAGCGGATACAGAAACAGCAGGCCCACCACCGTGATGACGGCGGACGCCGCCAGTCCAATCACGATGGAGCCGGCCACCGTCTTTTTGACCTTGCCCGCATCCTCGGCGCCGTAGGCCCGGGCGGTGACGATGGCCAGGCCGTTGCCGATGCCCAGTCCAAAGCCCACCAGCAGCTCATAAATCGAGCCGCAGGCGCCCACCGCCGCCAAAGACATGTCGCCCAGCACGTTGCCCACAATCATGGTATCCGCCGCGTTGTACAGCTGCTGGAACAGATTGGAAATAAAAATCGGGATGGCAAAAATCAGCAGGTTGCGGAAGATGGGCCCGTGAATCAGGTCCACCTGCCGGCTGCCGCGCCGCCGTCCCAGCGTTTGTGTTTTTTCCATTGCGCCTCCTGTAACATCAAGACACGGCTCCCGCTCTGGGCGGAAGCCGCGGGCGTGTCTTTCGACACGCTCCAGGGGGAACCCATTTCTGCCTGCCTGCGCAGGTCAGAAATTCCTTCCCGCTGGTATCCCCCAGGGGACAAAATTTTACGGCAAACCGCGCACTTGGCCCTTGGCCTCGCACACAATTTGCCATAAAATTTCCCTGTAGGTGTCCAGACTGTACGCACATGTCGTCCAGTCTGGACAAATTTACCATTTTGCGGCTCCCGCACAGGCGGAAGCCGCGTTTTGTTGTCTCTTGAATTGGATCAGATTTCCTGGGTCTGGAAGCCGGCGCCGGTCAGCACCTGGACGCTGGCAAAGCCTGCCGCCTTGATCTGGCGGGCGGCCTCCTCATAGCCGAAGGTCAGGCAGTCGGTGGAGTGGGCGTCGGCGGTGATGATGACCTTGCCGCCCATCCGGTTCCATGCCTCCAGCAGCCAGGGACTGGGATAAAAATCATCCCGGTAGCCGCGGAACACCGCGCCGGTATTGACTTCCAGCACACAGCCGGCCGAGCGGGCCGCCTCCAGGGCGCCCAGGGCCGCGGCGTGGTAGCGGTCGGAATTCTCGTCGAAGAATGCGCCGTCCCGGTTCAGCTTCTTGATGAGGTCGATGTGGCCCAGAATGTCGGGCTTGAGGGCGGCCACTTCGGCCACCGAGCGGAAGTAGGCTTCCACCGCCGCCAGGCCGTCCCCGCCGAAATCGGCGTCGATGCAGGCCTGCAGGTCCTGCTTGCGGAAATCGATTTCATAGTACCGATCGGTGTTGGCCCCGTGCAGATAGTGCACGCTGCCGATCCAGTAGTCGTACCCGATCCGCTTGTCGTCCGAAAACTGATCCCACTCGATGCCGCAGAGGATATCCACCTTGCCCTTGTACTCCGCTTTCAGCTTGGCGATGGTGGCCTTGTACTGGGCGGTGCGGCGGGGACTCATGCAGTATTCCCGGTCGCAGGGGGTATGGCTGTGCCCCGTGAATCCCAGCGTTGTCAGGCCCTGGGCGCAGGCTGCGGACGCCATCTCCTGCAGGGTATTTTTTCCGTCGCACAGCGTCGAGTGACAGTGGACGCTGGATTTCATGAAGTCTGCCATAACCTTGTTCACTGCATCCTTTCCTGTTTGACCTTATGGTCAATGACGTGTCGTTTTTCCAGCTCACGGGTGATGTCCTCCACCGTGATGCCGGCCTGTACCATCAGCACCAGAACATGGTAGGCAAGGTCGCTGATCTCATAGACCGTCTCGGCCTTGTCCTCCTTCTCTCCGGCGATGATGACCTCGGTGCACTCTTCGCCCACCTTTTTGAGGATTTTTTCTTTGCCCTTTTCAAACAGGTAGGTGGTGTAACTGCCCTCTTTGGGGTCGGTCTTGCGGCCCTGGATGAGCTGATACAGGCCCTGCCAGCTGAACTGCTTCAGTTCGTCGCTGACATAGACCGGATTGAAAAAGCAGCTCTCGGCGCCGGTGTGGCAGGCCGGGCCGCTCTTGACCACTTCCACCACCAGTGCATCCCCGTCGCAGTCGGCGGTGATGGACACCACCCGCTGAATATTGCCGCTGGTTTCCCCCTTCCGCCAGATCTCCTGGCGGCTGCGGCTCCAAAACACCGTCCGGCCCTCGGCAATGGTCAGTGCCAGGGTTTCGGCGTTCATGTATGCGAGGGTGAGCACCTCTTTGGTATAGTGATCCTGCACAATGGCCGGGATCAGACCCCGATCGTCAAATTTCAGTTCCATACTCTCTCCTGCCCGTCAAATGGGACATTAACAGTTTATCGTATTCCGGCCCGATATGCAAGGGGTCAGAGCCGCATTTCCACACCATTTTTTGCAAGATATTCCTTCAGCTCCCGAATGGTGAGGAGTTTCTGGTGGAAAATACCGGCGGCCAGACCGGCGTCGATCCCCTTGTGGCCGAACAGCTCCAGAAAATCTTCCTTTTTGCCGGCGCCGCCCGAGGCAATGATGGGAACATTCACCCGGGCGCTGACCGCGTCCAGCATTTCCAGGTCAAAGCCCTCCCGGACGCCGTCGGTGTCGATGCTGTTGAGGCAGATTTCCCCGGCGCCGTTGGCGACGCATTCGGCAATCCAGTCCAGGGCATCCCGGCCGGTGTCCTCCCGGCCGCCCTTGGCAAAGACCCGGAACTGTCCGTCCACCCGCTTGACATCGGCGGACAAAACCACGCACTGACTGCCGTACCGCTGGGCTGCCGCCGGGATCAGGCCGGGGTCCTTCAGGGCTCCCGAGTTCACCGACACCTTGTCGGCGCCGCACTTGAGCACCCGGTCGAAGTCCTCCAGGGTGTTGATGCCGCCTCCCACCGTCAGGGGGATGAAGATTTCGCTGGCCACCCGGGTCAGAATATCGGTAAAAAGGGCCCGGCCCTCAAAGCTGGCGGTGATGTCATAGAACACCAGCTCGTCGGCCCCGGCGGCGTTGTACATCCGGGCCATCTCCACCGGGTCGGCCACGTCCCGCACCCCCTCAAAGTTGACCCCCTTGACCACCCGGCCGTTCCGCACGTCCAGGCAGGGGATGATCCGCTTGGTAATCATAGGCGCTTATCCTTTCTTTTCGCACAGACGGACACAGGCGGCCAGGTCCAGCGCGCCGGTGTACAGACTCTTGCCCAGGATGGCTGCCGCCGTCCCCATCTGGTCCAGGGCTTCCAGCTCCTCCATCCGGCTGATGCCGCCGCTGGCCGTCACTGCCAGGTCCGGCAATTCTTCCCGCAGGCGGCGGTAGAGGTCCAGATTGGTCCCCTGCATGGCGCCGTCCCGGGCGATATCGGTGCAGATGACGGCGGTGCAGCCCGCCTCATACAGACGCCGGCAGAAGTCCAGGCCGTCCACATCGCTGACCTCTTTCCAGCCGTGAATGGCCACCCGGCCATCCTTCATGTCGACGCCCACCGCCAGCCGGTCCCCGTAGGTTTTCAGCATCCGGGCGGTGAAATCAAAGTCGGTGACGGCCACGCTGCCCAGAATGCAGCGGCCCACCCCCAGCTCCAAATATTCTGCGATTCGTTCTTCGGTGCGGATGCCGCCTCCCACCTCGATGTAAAGGCCCCCCTGCCGGGCAATGGCCCGGATGGCCTCCAGGTTCACCGGGGCGCCGTCTTTGGCGCCGTCCAGGTCCACCAGGTGAAGGCAGCTGGCCCCCGCCTGCCGGAAAGCCTCGGCCTGGGCGGCGGGGTCGGTCCCGTAGACCGTCATTTTGTCATAGTCGCCCTGGGTCAGGCGGACCACCTGTCCGCCCCGCAGGTCGATGGCCGGAAAAATTTTCATGGCATGGCCCCTCCTCGATGGTCACAGTTCAGCGAAGGCTTTCAGCAGCCGCAGGCCGGTGTCCCCGCTCTTTTCGGGGTGGAACTGGGTGCCGTACACCTTGCCCGACCGGACCACCCCGGTGACCGGGATGGAATACTCGCTGACTGCCAGGGTGCTTTCGGTGCAGTCCTTGGCGTAATAGCTGTGGACGTAGTAGACATATTCCCCGTTCTTCACATACCGGAACAGAGGGTCATCCCGCAGAATCTGCAATGCGTTCCAGCCGATCTGGGGCACCTTGAGGCTGGGGCCGGTCAGGTCGGGTTCCAGGGGACAGACGGTCCCCGGCACCAGACCCAGGCCCTGATGCTCTCCGTACTCATAGCTCTTGTCAAACAGCAGCTGCATCCCCAGGCAGATGCCCAGCAGGGGCTTGCGGGCCGCCTCGGCCTGCACCACCGGCACCAGGCCGGCGGCGGTCAGCTTTTCCCTGGCGTCCCCAAAGGCCCCCACCCCGGGCAGAATCACCCGGTCGGCGGCCCGAATCACGGCGGGGTCAGCGGTGACCACCGCCTCCAGCCCCAGACTTTTCAGGCTGGAACGGAGGCTGAACAGGTTTCCCACCCCGTAATCAATCACGGCAATCATACCAGCAGTCCTTTCGTTGAGGGGATTTCGTCCCGGTGAGATGCGTCAATCTGGACGGCGGCGGCCAGGGCCCGGGCAGCGCCCTTGTAGCAGGCCTCCAGAATGTGGTGGCTGTTTTCTCCCGCGAACTGGACAAAGTGGAGGGTGGCCGGAACGCTGCGGGCAAAACCCATCCAGAACTCCCTGGCACACTCCACGTCGAAGTCCCCCACCTTCTCGGTGGGGCAGTGCACCGACCAGTTCAGGGTGCACCGGCCCGACAGATCCACCGCGCAGAGAACCAGCGCCTCATCCATGGGCAGATAAAAACTGCCGTAGCGCTGGATGCCCCGCATCTCTCCCAGCCCCTGGCGGAAAGCCTGGCCCAGGGCGATGCCGATGTCCTCGGCGGTGTGATGGTAATCCACCTCCACATCCCCGTGGCAGGTCAGAACCAGATCAAACCGGCCATGCCGGGCGAACAGCTCCAGCATATGGTTCAAAAAACCGCAGCCGGTGTCCACCTGATAAATCCCCGCCCCGTCCAGGTCCAGCGTCAGCTCGATCTGGGTCTCGGCGGTGTTGCGTTCCACTCGTACTTCCCGCATGGTGTCGTCCTCCCTCGTGGCTGGGACAGGTCTTCAGGTCCCGCCCAGAATTTCGTCCAGTTTTTGGAGCAGCGTCTCCATCTGCTCCAGGGTGCCCACCGTAATCCGCAGCCAGTCGGAAATCCGGGGGGTGCTGAAATGACGGACCAGAACGCCCTTGTCCTTCAGCGCCTGGTAGAGGGCGCCGCCCTCCATCCGGTCGGTCCGGGCAAACAGGAAGTTGGTCCGGCTGTCGGTGAGTTCAAACCCGCGCCGGGCCAGCTCCCCGGCCGTCCAGGCCCGGGTTTCCATGATCTGCTGGCGGGTCTCGTTGAAATAGCCGGTGCTCTCCAGGGCCGCAACGCCGGCGGCCAGGGTCATCCGGTTGATGTTGTAGGGGTTGAGGCTGGAGCGGACCCGTTCCAGGTCGGCAATCAGGCTCTTGCAGCCGATGGCAAAGCCCAGACGGGCCCCGGCCATCTGCCGGGACTTGGAAAAGGTCTGGACCACCAGCAGATTGTCGCAGCTGTGGATCAGGGGAACGCAGCTCTCGGCCCCAAAGTCCACATAGGCCTCATCCACAATCACCACATTGTCGGGATTGGCGGCGGCGATTTTGGCAATTTCCTCCGGCGGCAGGGCCAGGCCGGTGGGTGCATTGGGGTTGGCAATGACGATGGTCTCGTTCCGGCCATGGTATTTCACCGGGTCCAGGCTGAAATTCGCTTCCAGGGGAATCACGTCCTCCGGGATGTGGAGCAGCCCGCACCAGACGGCATAGCATCCATAGGTCACATCGGCGTGGGCCAGGGGGTGGGTCTCATCGCAGAAGGCCCGCAGGGCGAAAAACAAATTTTCGTCGCTGCCGTTGCCTGCCATCACCTCGTCCGGCTCGATGCCGTAATACCGGGCCGCAGCCTGCCGCAGGGCGGTGCAGGCGGGGTCGGGGTACAGCTGCAGGCGGCCCGTCTCGCCCTGAATCGCCTCCATCACCGCAGTGGCGGGGGGATAGGGGCTTTCGTTGGTGTTCAGTTTGACATAAGAGCGGTCCTGAGGCTGTTCACCGGGGGTGTAGGGCTCCAGATGGGCCAGGGTGGGACTGAGATAACGGCTCACTTTGCTCCGCCCCCTTCTGCCTCATAGCGGATGGTCACGCTGCGGGCGTGGGCGTGGAGCCCTTCCTTCTCGGCAAAACCGGCAATCCGGTCCTTGACGGCCCCCAGGGCCTCCCGGGTGTAATAGATAAAGCTGGACCGCTTGACAAAGTCGTCCACCCCCAGCGGGCTGGAGAAGCGGGCGGTGCCGCTGGTGGGAAGGGTGTGGTTGGGGCCGGCGAAATAGTCGCCCAGCGCCTCGGGGACATTCCGGCCCAGGAAGATGCTGCCGGCGTTCTTGATCTTGCCCAGCACCGCAAAGGGGTCCTCGACGCAGACTTCCAGGTGCTCGGGGGCGATGATGTTGCAGACTTCAATGGCCTTGGCCAGGTCCTGGCAGACGATGATCTTGCCGTTGTCGTCCACGCTGGCCCGGGCAATGGCCGCCCGGGGCAGCTGGGGGATCTGGACTTCCAGCTCGGCCTGGACCGCTTTGGCCAGGACCTCGCTGTCGGTGACCAGCACCGGGCTGGCCAGCTTGTCGTGTTCGGCCTGGCTCAGCAGGTCGGCCGCCACCCAGGCGGGATTGCACCCGCCGTCGGCCAGCACCAGAATCTCGCTGGGCCCGGCGATCATGTCGATGCCCACCTTGCCGTAGACTTTCCGCTTGGCGGTGGCCACATAGATATTGCCGGGGCCCACGATTTTATCCACCGCCGGGATGCTCTCGGTGCCGTAGGCCAGGGCCGCCACCGCCTGGGCGCCGCCGGTCTTGAAGATCCGGGTGACGCCCGCCACGCTGGCCGCGGCCAGGATGGCGGGATTGACCTTGCCGTCCTTCCCGGCGGGGGTGGTCATCACAATTTCGGGGACTCCCGCCACCTTGGCGGGAATCACATCCATCAAAACGGTGGAGGGATAGGCGGCGGTGCCCCCCGGCACATAGACGCCGGCCCGCTCCACCGGGGTGTATTTCTGGCCCAGCACAATCCCGTCCTGTTCGGTCATCACGAAATTGTCGTGGAGCTGGCGGCGGTGAAAGGCCTCGATGTTGGCCGCCGCCATCCGCAGCGTCTCGAGAAAATCCGGGTCGGTGCCAGCCAGAGCCTCCTCCATCTCGGCGGGGGTGACTTCCAGGGCGTCCAGGTCTGCCCCGTCAAACTTTTTGGCGTAGTCCCGCAGGGCCGCATCCCCCCGGGCCCGCACATCGGCGATGATGGCGTCCACCACCGCTTCCACATCCTTTTCGGCCCGCAGGTCCCGGTTGAGGACCTGGTCGGGGGTCAGGTCTTCCAGACGATAAAGCTGAATCATCTCATTTCCTCCTTCTGGCTCTTCTGGCTCTGGCGGCGGGCAAGGGCGCTCCGCAGCTGGTCCAGCATCCGGTCGGTCTGCCGGCGCTTGAACTGGTAGCTGGATTTATTGGCAATCACCCGGGCCGAAATGGGCATGAACTCGGTCACCACCGCCAGCCCGTTTTCCCGCAGGGTGGTGCCGGTCTCCACAATATCCACAATCACGTCGGACAGCCCCAGAATGGGGGCCAGCTCGATGGAACCGTTGAGCTTGATGATCTCAATATCCCGGCCCAGGGACGCATAATATTCCTTGGCGATCCGGGGGAATTTGGTGGCCACCCGGATGGGGCGGCCGGGGTCGTCCCTGTACCCCGCCGGGGCGGCCACGCACATCCGGCACTTGCCCAGCCCGGTATCCAGCAGCTCATAGACATCGGTTTCGGCCTCGGACAGGATATCCTTGCCCACGATGCCCACATCGGCGGCGCCGTGCTCCACATAGATGGCCACGTCGCTGGGTTTCACCAGGAAACACCGGACCCCGGCGGCCTTGTCCTCCACCACCAGCTTGCGGGAGGCGTTGTAGTCCTCGGGGGTGATGCAGCCGCCTTCGGCCAGCAGGTTATAGACCTTATCCCCCAGCCGGCCCTTGGGCAGGGCCACATTCAGCATGACGGCGCCGGTATCCTGGACCGGAGGGGGCGGCGCGGTGAGGCGGTCCAGCTCATCCAGATAGACCGCAAAGCCGATGGCCCCCGCGCCGGGGGTGAATTTCCGGGCCAGCAGGTCATACCGGCCCCCCTTCAGCACCGGCCGGGGCGCTCCCCGGAGATAGCCCTGGAAAATCAGGCCATTGTAGTATTCCATCTCCCCCGAGAGGGTCAGATCAATCTGGACCGCCTGGCCCGCGGCGGCCAGCTGGTCCTCCAGGGCCCGCAGCTCGGCGGCGGCGGCGGTCATTTCGGCATTGCGGCAGCCGGCCCCGGCCCGCTCCAAAACCGCGGACGCCGGCCCGCAGAGGGTCAGCAGCTCCTGCAATGCGCCGGCTCCCTTTTCACCCAGGCCGGCGGCCAGGGCGGCATTCCGCAGCTCATGGCTGTTTTTGGCCCGGAGCCGGGCCAGAATCCCCTGCCGGGCGCTTTCCGGCACCGACAGGGCATCCAGCAAGCCCGACAAATAGCCCATGTGGCCCACTTCCAGCTGCCAGGCCGGGCCCATGGTATCGGCCAGCAGGGACAGCGACCGGACCGCCAGGCTCACCGCCTCCCCGGTCTCAGCCTGCCCCACCTGTCCAATATATTCCAGACCCATCTGGGCGATCTCTTTAAAGGTATGGCTCTCGGCTGAGGGCCGGTAGACGTTCTCACTGTAATAAAACCGCCGGGTCTCACCGGGGCCCGGCTGGGCACTCTTGGCGATGGAGAGGGTCACATCGGGCTTGAGCGCCAGCAGCCGCCCATCCAGATCGGTGAAGGTAATCACCTGACGGGAGGCCAGAAAATTCTGGTTTTCCTGGTACAGGGCGTATTCCTCAAACTGGCCCATGTGGTACTTGCGGCAGCCAGCCGCTTCGTACAGGGCCCGCAGCCCGAAGGAGGCCCGCTCCTTGGGCTGCAAGAGGGAAAGTTCAAATTCCATGGCAGCAGTTCCCTTTCTTCCTTATTACCTGTCATCTGTTCTACGCCTATTATACTTTACCACGGTAGCATTGTAAAGTAGCAATGTATCAGCTTTCTGCCCAGTTTCCAGGGGTATTTCCCGGCGTTTTGCACAGCTGCCCACCAAAAAAGGGGCGCACCGGTTTCCCGATGCGCCCCGTGGGTGATTATACGTCCTGGGTCTGTTCCGGCTCTTCGCCGTCCTCCGTCTGTGCGGAGGCCGTCTCCGGTGCAGCGCTCTCTGCTTCCCCGGCGGCGTCAGCGGCTTCCGCCTCGGCGGCCTTCTTGATGGCCTCGGCATGGGCCTTGCCGGCCGCCACCCCTGCCTCATAGGCGGCAGTGGTCTTGTCGGCAGTTTCCTTGTCGGTCTCTGCGTCCTCCGCCAGGTCTACTGTCACCTGGATGGGGCACTTCTTGCCCATCTTCTTGGCCAGAACGGCGGCGCCTACCCCCGCAACGGCCACAGCAGCCGCCGCGCCCAACAGTTGTAGCAAAACTCTCATCTGCAAACCCTCCTATGACATTGGCATTTGGTCCCGGGGACAGAGCCCCGCCGACCTGTATCGTTGACCGGCCGGGCGGCCGGCAAACAGACTGGTCCCAACGTGTGTACGGGATGAGCTGCCGCAGCGGATCAGGCACATGTCAGCCGACGCGCGGGTGTGCGGCAGCGTGGTCAGGAGAACGAGACCACGTCGTTCAGGGGCTTGTGGGCCGGCTCCACCGAGGTGGCGCTCAGAACAGGGCCCTTGCCCCGATAGATGTTGTGGAATTTGTAGCTGACCCGGGCGGTGACGGTGACCCAGCTGCGCTGTTCCAGCTCCTTGTAGCCGTCGTAGGAGCAGGGGAAGCCCACAAACTGGATGTCCTGGACACAGCAGGTCATGGCGAACCGGCCGGGCACAAAGCTGTTTTTGCCGGCCCGGTTGGTCTGGCAGACCTGGGCCAGGAACCGCACCGTTTTGCCGGCGTATTTCTGGGGGTCCTCCTGGCAGTCCATATACCAGATGCCGAAATCGTCGTCCCCGATCTCGATGACAGGGGCGTCGATGTCGAAGGGCAGCGGGTCGGGGATGTCGTCGTAGGCCACGCTGCCGTCGGCGAACTCATAGGCGATGTCGCACCGGCGGGAAGCCTGGCGCACCAGCCGGTGGAGCTCCTGGCGGGCCTCGTCGGTGTTGACCTTCTCGGCCCGGTTGAAAACGATCAGCTCACTGCGGGCGATCTTGTCCAGCATCAGGCTCCGCATGGCGTTGTCCCGGGCATACATCAGGGCGGTGGTGCCGTCGGCGGTGGCAATGACCTGGTAGATCAGCCAGTCATTGGGCAGGGCGTCGGCCAGGTCCTGGAGCAGCCACATGCCGTTGTACTCGATGACCACACGGCCGGCGTCGGTCTCTTTGGCCAGGTTGGCCAGGTTCTGGGCGTTCAGCTCCGCCTTGTCCTCCAGGACGCGGACACTGGTGCCGGGGAAGGCGAACTTTTCGGGCTTGTATTCCTCTTCGCCCTCTTCGCAGACCAGCAGCAGGGTCTTGTCGCCTGAATCAAAATTGGGGTCCTCAAAGGTCTCCTGAATGAATTTGGTCTTGCCGCTCTCGAGGAAGCCCACAAACAGGTAGACCGGAATTTCCTTTGCCATAGATTGAATGGTACTCCTTCTGGTTATCGGTCAAAACAGCGGACAGGCTCAGCAGCCGAACAGGGCAGCAATCCCCTTCTCGTCCAGCTTGGAGCCGATGACCACCAGCTTGCCGCCCACGTCGGCCCCGCGGCTGCGGATCTCCCGCTCGCCGGGGACAAAGTCGAACTCCAGCCAGCCGTCGGCGCCGCCGTTGACGATGCCCTTGGAGCGCAGGATCATGCCGTACTTGCCGCTCTCCAGCTCGTCCAGGGCCTTCTCGATGGCCTCGCGGCTGTAGGTGCGGGCGGTCTCGACGCCCCAGCTGGTGAACACCTCGTCGGCGTCATGGCCGTGGTGGTGGTGATGGTGGCCGCAGCCGCAGTGATCGTGTTCCTCGTGGTCGTGGTCGTCATCGTGGTGGCAGCAATGGTCGTGCTCCTCGCCCTCCTCATGGTCATGGTCATGATGGCAGCAGTGGTCGTGCTCCTCATCCTCATGATCGTGGTCATGGTGGTGGTGATGCTCGTGTTCATCCTCATCGTCGTCATCGTCGTGGTGATGATGGCCGCAGCTGCACACGCCGTTCTCATCGTAATGATGATGGTGGTGCTCGTGCTCGTCCTCCTCATCCTCGCCGGCGTGGGCGGCGTTGGCCTCGGCAGCCATGGCCAGCAGCTGGGCCACAAAGTCGTCCTTCTCGCTCATGGCCTTCAGAATCTGGTCGCCGGTCAGGTCCTCCCAGGGAGTGGTGACGATGGTGGCGGTGGGGTTCTTCTCCCGCAGCATGGCCACCGCGGCGGCCACCTTGTCGGGGTCAGCATTGCCGGTGCGGCTCAGCAGGATGCAGCTGGCATTGGAGACCTGGTCGTTGTAGAACTCGCCGAAGTTCTTCATATACAGCTTGACCTTGTTGACATCGGCCACCGTCACAAAGCTGGACAGCTCCACATCCAGGTGCTCGGCCACGGCCTCCACGGCCCGGGTCACGTCGGACAGCTTGCCCACGCCCGAGGGCTCGATGACAATGCGGTCGGGGTGATACTGGTCCACCACCTTGCACAGGGCTTCCCGGAAGTCGCCCACCAGGGAGCAGCAGATGCAGCCGGCGTTCAGCTCGTTGATCTTGATGCCCGACTCCTTCAAAAAGCCGCCGTCGATGCCGATCTCGCCGAACTCATTCTCGATCAGCACCACCTGCTGGCCCTGGAAGGACTCACGAATCAGCTTCTTAATCAGGGTCGTCTTGCCTGCGCCCAGGAAGCCGGAAAAAATATCAATCTTGGTTGCCATGATGTTTATTGCCTCGTTTTCTTCTTCTCACACAAATCTTGCAGGACAACGGAGCGCAGGTCCTGCCCGGGAGGGCGCAGTCTGTGCGGCCCTCTGCCAGCGGCGGCAGGCGGGCTTTTTGCGCCCTGGCCGGCGGCGCCGGCAGCCTGTCCGAAATTCCCTGACTCCGCGAACTTCATACACCTTTATTATAACAAACCTGTCAATGGCCGAAACGGCGATTTGCGGAATTTTTTGTAAATTTTCTGAGACCGGGCAAAGGGTTTGCATTCTGTCCGCCGGGATGCTACAATAGGAAGGCAAGCGCACATCGACGCCGCCGGGCACCGTTCCCGGCAGGACTTTCCTTGCAGAAAGAAGGCTTTTTTCTATGTCTACCATCAGCAAACGGCTTGCCGCTCTCCGCCAGGCCATGGAGGAGGCAGGCTGCCAGGCTTATCTGATTCCCACCGGCGACCCGCATTCCAGCGAGTATCTGCCGGCTCATTATAACAGCCGGGAATATTTTTCCGGCTTCACCGGAGAGAACTCCACCCTGGTGGTCACCCTGACCGCCAGCGCCCTCTGGGTGGACGGCCGGTTCTTTGTCCAGGCCGAAAAGCAGCTGGCCGGCACCGAAATCCAGCTGATGCGGATGGGAGAGCCGGGGGTTCCCACCGTGGAGGCCTACTGTGCCGACGCCCTGACCGAGGGCCAGGTGCTGGGCCTGTGCGGCCTCACCGCCTCCTGTAAGCTGGTCCGGGGCCTGCAAAAGGTGCTGGACCCCAAGGGTGTGGAGGTCCGCACCTACAACCTGGAGGACCAGCTGTGGACGGAGGGCCGTCCCGCCCTGCCGGCCACCCCGGCCTGGCTGCTGCCTGCTGAATACGCAGGCGCCACCCCCGCCGAAAAGCTGGCCCGGCTGCGGGCCAAGCTCACCGAACTGGGCTGCACCGCCCAGATGGTGGGCAAGCTGGACAACCTGGCCTGGCTGCTCAACCTGCGGGCCATGGACATTGCCTGCACCCCCTACGCCATGGCCTACTGCTTTGTGACCCAGACCGAGGCGGTGCTGTTCATCAACACCGACCGTCTGGCCCCCGAGGCTGCCCAGGCCCTGGAAGCCGACGGCGTCTGTCTGGCCGGGTATGACGCGGTTCTGTCCTTCCTGGCCGGCTGCAGCCAGGCCGAAACCGTTCTGGCCGACCCTGATTCGGTGAACTATGCCATTTACAGCACCCTGGAAGCCAACCAGAACTTCACCGTCAAGGCCCTGTCCGATCCCCTGCTGCCCATGAAGGGCATCAAGAACGAGACCGAGCTGGCCCACACCCGGGAATGCCACATCCGGGACGCCGTGGCCATGGTCCGGTTCCAGAAGGAACTGGAGGAGCGGCTGGAGGCCGGCGAGACCCTCACCGAGCTGACGGTGGACGAAATCCTCCACAAGTACCGCAGCGCCCAGGACAAGTTCCTGGTGGAGAGCTTCGGCACCATTGCAGCCTACGGCGCCAATGCGGCCATGATGCACTACCACGCCACCGAGGCCGACCACGCCGTCCTGGAGCGGAAGGGCTTTTTGCTGGTGGACTGCGGCGGCACCTACATGGACGGCACCACCGACATCACCCGCACCTATCCCCTGGGCCCCCTGACCGAGGAGGAGCGGCTGTGCTACACCTGGACCCTTCAGAGCCACATCGACATCGCCAGGGCAGTCTGGCTGGACTACTGCACCGGCCAGATGCTGGACACCATCGCCCGGGAACCCCTGTGGCGGCACCTCATCAATTACCGCTGCGGCACCGGCCACAGTGTCAGCTTTGTGGGCAACGTCCACGAAGGTCCCCACAGCCTCAACGGCCGCAACCAGGTGGTCTTTGAGCCGGGGATGGTCATCACCGACGAACCGGGCGTCTACGAGGGCGGCCGGCTGGGCATCCGCATCGAAAACGAACTGGAATGCCGCGACAAGACCACCAATCAGTACGGCCATTTCCTCTGCTTCGAGCCCCTGACCTGGGTGCCCATCGCCACCTCCCCCATCGTTCCCGGCGTCTTGACCCGGGATCAGCTGGACTGGCTGAACAGCTATCACCGCCATGTCTTTGAGCTGCTGGCTCCCCGCCTGAACGACGAGGAGCGGGACTGGCTGGCCCGCAAGTGTGCCGCCATCGGCGCCTGAGCCGCGCCGCGGTTTCCTGAATTCACCCAAACAAAAAGCCTCCCATCCCGGCTGAACCGGGCGGGAGGCACTTTTCATCCAAAGAACCGCGGTCAGGACTCCGGCGGGCCGGACGGATGCTTTTGGGCTGCGGCGGCCCCGAGAGCGTTGGCGGCCTCGGTGGTCAGGGTGTCCCACTTTTCCATGGCGCCCGACACCACATCTTCCAGCGGCCCGCTGGGCAGGTTGCTCTCGGAGATATCCACCAGATACCGCCGGATGGCCGCCTTGTTCTCCTCGTACAGGCCCAGCTTTTCATACAGGGCCTTGTAATAGGGAAAGACGGTGGTCTTCATCTTGACGATGGCCGCCGGGTTCACCTGGGTGTGGACAATGCTCTGGGGGTTCTGGACATAGTAGTAGCCCGGCTGATCGATGGCGTAGAAGCGGCGGGCGTACTGGATATACTGGAGGTTGAACACCAAATCCTCCGACCAGTGGATCTGGCTGGCAAAAAAGATCTCGTGGCTGTCCAGAATCTCCCGCCGGTACAGCTTGTTCCAGAGAACGCTGTAGTAGTAGGAGGCAGGCTTGTCCATCAGGTGCATCGCAAAGCCCTCGGTGTCCAAAAGGCCCCTGGGCAGGAAGTTATAGACCCGGACTTCGGGTTCCTCTTGCGGCAGGTCCTGGGGTTCTTCCTCCTCCCCCGGCAGCAGGGCGGACAGCTTTTCCTGCAAGCGCCGGCCCGAGGACATCTCCCGGGGGATCACCATCTTGTAGGGCGCAATCACCAGGTCGGCGCTGTGTTCCTCAGCGGCGGTGACCAGATGTTCGGTGTAGTCGGGGTCGATATAGTCGTCGCTGTCCACAAACTGGATATATTTCCCCTCCGCCAGCCGCAGGCCCAGATTCCGGGTGTCCGACACCCCCGAATTGTCCTTGTCCACCAGCAGAATCCGCCGGTCCACCTTCCGGTACATCTCGCAGACCGGCAGGCTGATATCCCGGGACCCGTCGTTCAGGATGATGATCTGGATGTTTTGATAGGTCTGGGCCCGGATGCTCTCAATGCAGCGGGCAATGTGGTTTTTGGCGTTGTAAACCGGCAAAATGATGCTGACCAGCGGTTGATCCGACATCAGCGCACACCTTCCCTTCTCTTTTTTGTGTATCGTGTCTGCACCGTTTGGGTGTCAGGAGGTCATTTGATGATTTTTCATATCGCAGTCTGCGCAGAAGATCCCTCTCTGCGCGCAGCGCTCCAGCGGCACTGCGAGGACTACTTTGCGCGGCGGGCCGACGGCTGTCTTGTAGAGCCTCTGGACACCCCCGCGGCCCTGCTGGCGCGGGATGCAGAATCTGCCCGCTACCAGCTGTATCTGATCGAACTGTGGGGCCAGCCCGGCGGGCCCCTTCCGGCCGGCCTGGAAGCCGCCATGGAACTGCGCCGGCGGGGGCGGCGCGCCCCTCTGGCCTTTGCAGCCCGGACCCCGGCCTGGGCCTATTATGCCTACCGGGCCGACGCCATGCAGTACCTTCTCTGCCCGCCCCGGTATGAAGCGGTGGCCGCCCTCCTCAACCGCGCCGTGGAGCCGGAATACGGCCCCGCTCTGACCCTGCCCACGGCGGCCGGGCTGCGGGTACTGCCCTTTGCACAGATCGAATACATTGAGTGTACCCAGCACATCGTCCATTTTCATCTCACCAGCGGGGAAGCGGTGGCCTCCCTGTCCCAGCGGGTGCCCTTTCTGCGGCTGGCCACCCCGCTGCTGGCCGACGGGCGGTTTGTCCAGACCCACCGGTCCTACCTGGTCAATCTGGCCGAAGTCCGTCTGCTGACCCCCGGCGAAGTTCAGATGGCCTCGGGCGCCCGCCTTCCCATGCCCCAGGGCCGGGCCGAGCGGGTCCGTCAGGCCCTTCTGGCCTGGCGCTGCAAGACATCCGAGTCCTGAGCCGTTACAGGCGGCTCCAATCCAGCTTTTCCCAGCCGGTCAAAAACTGATTGCTCACCGCCCGGATGGCGGCTTCGTCGGGCTGGCTGGCGGCGTCGGCCACCCCAATCACCTGAAAGCCGGCGTCGTGGGCGGTGCGGGCCGCATAGAGGGCATCCTCACAGACCACGCATTGGGCGGGGTCCTGCCCGCCCAGCCGTTCCAGCGCCTGGTAAAACACCCGGGGCTCATGCTTGGTGTTGCCCTCCTGGGCCGACAAGACAAACTGGAACCGGTCCAGAATTCCCAGCCGCCGGAGCACCCGCTCCACCATAAACTGCCAGGTGGCCGAACAAATGCACATTCTGGCGCCGCCCTCATCCAGCCGGGCCAGCATCTGTTCCACCCCCGGCTTGAGGCTGACCGTCCTGTACAGCCGGTCCACCGCGTCCACCGCAGCCCGGGTGTAGCTGTCGATGGTCAGGGGCAGATCGTAGGTGGCAATCAGATACTGTGCCGTCTCAAAGGCGCTCATGGGCAGCAGCACCCGGCCCAGGTCGGGGGCCGGCGTCTTGCCGAAGCCCCGGACCAGTTCATAGGGCACCTCGGACCAAATGGGCATGCTGTCGGTCAGCGTGCCGTCCATATCAAAAATCCAGTACGGATATTTCATCTTTTCCCCTCCGCAATCTTGCCGTTTTCCCCGATTATACACGATTGGGGGCGGGTTTGTACAGAGGGTTTTCCCGCCTCTCCGGTCCCCCGGCAGAGCCCACAGAAAAAGCGCCCGCTTCCGCGGGCGCTTTTTTGCATCTCGGTTCAGTTCTGCTGGGGCGGGCCTTCCCGGTCGGGGACGGCGTCGGATTCCAGCAGGGCCTTCTTGACGCTCAGAAGGTTCTGGGGGCCCATCGAGAAGCTGTGCAGGCCCATGTGGAGGTACTGCACCGCGTTGGAGGGGTCGCCCACGGCCAGGCCGCAGATGGTGACCGGAATATGGCCGCTCTCGGCGGCGTCCACCGTCATCCGAATCAGCCGGTACATGGCCTTGCTGGTGGGCTGGAAGTACCGCTCGGCACTGGTGACCTCACGGCCGGCCGCGTGGGTGTACTGGGTCAGGTCGTTGGTGCCGATGACAAAGAATTCGCACCCGTGCCGGACGAAATCGTCGGCCGTCAGGCAGGCCGCCGGGATGCTGAGCATAATCCCGAAGGGCACGTCGGTCTTATAGGGCACGCCCCGCTCGTCCAGGTTCTGGCGGCAGTGGGCCACCAGTTTCATGGCCTCGTCCCAGTCCTCCACGTTGGTCACCATGGGGAACACAATCCGCAGGGGTCCCCGGGCGCCGGCCCGGAGCAGGGCCCGGATCTGGACCTCAAAATTGCGGGGACTGCGCAAACTGCTGCGGATGCCCCGCATGCCCAGATGGGCCGACTGGTCCCCCCGATAGACGTTGGAGAGGGTGCGGTCCGAGCCAAAATCAAAGGTGCGGACGGTGATGGGCTTGCCGCCGGCCGCCGCAATGCAGGCGGTATAATAGAAATACTGTTCCTGTTCGTCGAAGGTATCCCCGGCCAGAATCTGGTAGTCGCTGCGCAGCAGGCCCACACCGGCGGCGCCCGACTGGATGGCGCTGTCGATGTCCTCGGGGCCGAAGCAGTTGGCCAGCAGTTCAAAGGGCACCCCGTCCCGGGTACAGCAGGGCATGTCCTGGAGAGGCGTCTCCACGTCTCCCTCTTCCTCCCGCTGGCCGGCACAGATGCGGGCCACCATCTGCTGACGGGTGTCGGCGTCCGGGTCCAGAATGCAGACTCCCTCGTCGGCGTCCAGGACCACGATCCGGCCGTCGCAGTCGTCCAGGAAATTCCGGCCCACCTGCACCAGGCTGGGGATCTTCCGGGCCCGGGCGATGATGGCCGCATGGCTGAAGGTGCTGCCCTCCGAGGTGATGATGCCCAGAATCATTCCCGCCGGAATGCTGAACAAATCACTGGGCATCAGCTGATCGGCCGCCAGAATCACCGGGTGATCCAGGGTCAGGCGCATCCGGGGCCGGTCGCAGAGGATATTGATGACCCGCTGGGTGGCGTCCAGAATATCCACATTCCGCAGCTGAAGATAACTGTTTTCGGTCATGGCCAGGAGCTTGTCGGCGTACCGCTGGCCCACCCGGTTGATGGCCTCGGCGGCGCCGGTCCCCGCCTGTATGTAGGAGTGGACCTCATTCAAAAAGCTGTCGTCCTCCAGCAGCATGCTCTGAAACAAAAAGATGGCCTGCTCGCTGACATCGGCCCGGTTGGCCATGGATTCCAGCTCATTTTGGGCGGTGCGGATCGCATCTTCCAGCAGCTGCATCTCTTTTTCCGGGTTCTGGGGGTTGCGGTTGATGGACGTTCTGTCCCGATTGCTCTTGCTGATTAAGCTCACCTGACCCAACACCAAACCAGACGAAACCGATACACCCTGATATGTTTTCATGCGATCACCTCCGGTACCAACGGCCCCGTCAGCGCCCGGCGGACAAGGGCCTGCAAAAACAAATGCGGAAGCAGGGCGGCCCGGGCAGCCAGCGCACCGTTTCCGGTTCCATCAAACAGCGGATCAAAGGCAGCCAGCCGTTCCCCGTCACAGGCGGCAAGGAACGCCTCTCCCAGAGACTCCACCGTGTACAGCCGGGTGGGCTCCACACCGGCATCTTCAGCGGCGGCCTCCAGCGGGGCCAGGGGCTGATCCTGCAGGTCAGCCAGGGCCAGCGTCAGCACCGCGGGAATATGGGCGGCGGGCCAGCGCTCTTTGACCAGGTCCCGCAGTGGGTCAAGCCGGGCCCGGAATTCCGCCGCCGCCCCGGCACTGCCGGCCAGCGCCACGGCGTAGGCGTCTCCCCGCAGCCGCCCAAAAGCCCGCATGGTGTCATAATAGCCAATCTCCATATTCCGGCGGGCCACAGCGGGGTTGAATTTCAAGATGTCCCCCAGTTCCCAGTGGCTCCGAATCAGGGTGGTGGGCAGACCGGTCCGGTTGGGTTTGGTGATGCCCACCCCTTCCAGGTCGACGCAGACCAGCTCTTCCGCCCCCAGCCGGGCCGCCAGGCCGGCGGGCATATTGTCGGCGTATCCGCCGTCCAGATACTCCACCCCGTCGATGTTCCGGGCCCGCAGAGCCGGGAAGCAGGCCGACGACGCCAACAGATAGTCGTGGACCTTCCCCACCGGGATTTCCTCCAGGCTCAGTTCCCGGGGTTTCAGACCCCGCTTTTCCACCGTCACCAGCCCGAACCGGATCGGGGACGCCCGCAGGGCCTCCTCGTCCAGCACCCGGCTGACAATTCCTTCCAGCGGCGAGACATCCAGGCCGCCTTCGGCCACAAATTGCCGGACCGCCTCTCCCAGGCCGCCCAGGCCGGTGCCGGGGGCGGGCAGGCCCATGACATCCCCGCTGCGGATGGAAAGCCACATATCCCGGGCCATTTCGTATTCATCCAGGACGTACAGGGCACCGTTCAGACAGCCCACACTGGTCCCGGTGACCACACCGGCGGTCCAGCCCAGCTCGTTCAGCGCCCGCCACACCCCGATCTGATAGCTGCCCCGGGCGCCTCCGCCCGCCAGCACCAGGCCGCGGCAGGGTTTCTCTGCTGTTGTGCCCATCTGTCTTCCCTCCTCCCGGAATTCCATCCAACCGTCCCCCGGACGGTTTATTGTTTTAGTATAACATAAATATGCGGCAATTACTGTACCCTTCGCAACGGGCAGATTGTACAAAGTTTTGAGATATTCCGTGGACGTAACATTTTAGAGCCGTCCCGGAGAGAGGGCTTTCCCCGCCGGGACGGGCACTTGCAGCAAAACATCCCCGCCCGGAAGGGGCGAGGATGGCTGTCAGCTTATTGGGTTACTCCAGATTTCCGGTGAGGGTCATGACCGCGGCCAGGACGGCCAGGGGGGCCGTCTCACAGCGAAGGATGCGGGGGCCGAGGCCCACGGTTTTGGCGCCGGCGGCTGCGGCTGCCTCCGCTTCCTCTGCGGCAAAGCCGCCCTCGGCGCCGGTGACAATGGCCAGGCGGAGGGGCCGGCCCTCGGGGACCGGTGCTGCTGCCAGCAGCTGCCGCAGGGGGGCGCCGCCGCATTCATAGCAGAACAAGACCAGGTCGTACTGGTCCAAAGTCCGGCAGACCGCCCCAAAATTGGGCAGAGGCATGGCCACGTCGGGCAGAATTCCCCGGCCGCACTGCTTGGCCGCCTCATAGGCGATCCGGTTGTAGCGGACGTTCTTTTGCTCCTCTTTTTTGGGGGCGGCCACGCAGTACCGGCTGAAAAAGGGCACAAAATGGCTGCATCCCAGTTCCACGCCGTGGCGGATGATCTGTTCCAGCTTGTCCTGTTTGGGATAGCCCGCCAACAGGGTCACCTCGACAGAGGGCTCCGCCGCCGAGGGATAGCCCTCCTGAATCGAAAACTCCACCTCGTCCTCCCCGAATCCGGTGACGGTGGCGGTGTATTCCACGGCGTTACCGTCGCAGAGAATCACCTGATCCCCGGCCCTGGCCCGCATGACCCGGGCCAGATGGTGGGCATCGGCTCCCCGCAGAAGCGCCCGGCCCTCGGCAGGCCAGACATCGGTGGTAAAATAACGGTGCGGCATCTCGGTTTTCTCTCCTGTCTCTCGGTGTGTTCAGGCGGCGGTGCAGACAAAGCAGACCCAGCCCCGTTTTTCCTTCCGGGCCGCTACCGCCAGACCGGCCGCCCGCAGGGCCTCCTCCACCTCGTCGGCCCGGGTGTCAATGATACCGCTGGCAATGAAATGTCCGCCTTCCGCCAGCAGGCCCGGCACCGCCGGGGACAGGGAAATAATCGCGTTGGCCACAATGTTGGCGGTGATGATCTGATAGGTGCCGCTGGCCTGGTCGGACAGGTCCCCCACCAATCCGCTGAAGCGGTCCTCCACCTGATTCAGGGCGGCATTCTCCACGGCGGTGCGAACCGCCACCGGGTCAATGTCCACCCCTTCGGCGGACGCTGCCCCCAGTTTCAGGGCTGCAATGGCCAGAATGCCGCTGCCGGTGCCGATGTCCAGCATTCGCTCCCCGCCCTGGACCAGTTCATCCAGCGCCTCCAGGCAGAGGCTGGTGGTCTCGTGGCCGCCGGTGCCAAAGGCCAGGCCCGGGTCCAGCAGCAGCTTGACCCGGTCTGTGTCGTATTCCTGCCAGGAGGGCACCACCGCCAGCCGGCGGCCGATCTCCAGGGGATGGTAGTATTTCCGCCAGCCGTTTTGCCAGTCCTCCTGTTCGATTCCCTCGGTTTCGACGGTGTAGGCAATCCCCGCCGCCTCCATCCGGGCCTGAACCACCGCCAGCGTCTCGGCGGGCTGGGCGCCCGGCTCCAGATACAGATGGATGATGACCACGTCCCGGGGCTTCTCCAACAGCTCGGGCTCGATCAGGTCTACATGGGCAATCTGCTCCACCTGTTCTTCGATGTCGCTGTAGTCCTCAATATAAATACCGCCCTCGGCGATCATGGTCGCCACCGCTTCGGCCTGCTCGGCGTCCTTCTGCGCCACCGTCAGGCGGATGTCTGTCCATTCCATCCTGTCTGCCTCCTGTAAAACATCATTCGGATTCTTTCCATCATACAATGTAGGGCCCCCACCTCCATCGGTCCGGCGTTGGCCGCTTGTTCCGGTTCCTTATTATACCATAAACCCGTCCTGTCCGGCACCCCCCAAAACCTCCCGGCTGCATCTTTATACGGCCGGAATGCCGTAAAAGTCATACCTTCGTCCGAACTTATTTGATAAAAATAAAACGGGCTGTATTTTTTCCAATATTTATGGAATTCGTCCAAAAATTTTTTCTTTTTCCAGGAAATCTATAGCTTTTGTTTGACAAATGTGCTACAATATTGTTACACAAGTGTGAACACGCTGACAACCAGCAGCCTGCTTGCACGCCCTTTTTCATTCAGGGGGCGGCTGAACCACCGCCCCACGCATAAGGGAGGATAACACTTATGATGAAGTATCTGCAAAAACTGGGCAAGTCTCTGATGCTGCCCGTCGCAGTGCTGCCCATCTGCGGCTTGCTGATGGGTATTGGCTACGCGCTGTGCCCGTCCACCATGCAGGGCGGCTCGGTCGAGGGCCTGGCACAGATCATCGGCTTCCTGCTGGTCAAGGCCGGCGGCGCCCTGATCGACAACATGCAAATCCTGTTCGTCATCGGCGTTGCCATCGGCATGGCCGACGAACCCGACGGAACCCCCGCTCTGGCCGGCCTGGCTTCCTGGCTGATGGTCCAGCAGCTGCTGAGCGTCGGTGTTGTCACCACCATTATGCCCAGCATCACCGAAGGCTCCACCCAGTATATCGCTTTCAGCAAAATTTCCAACCCCTTCATCGGCATCATCTGCGGCCTGATCGGTGCGTGGTCCTACAACCACTTCAAGGGCATGCAGCTGCCGGACTTCCTGGCATTCTTCAGCGGCAAGCGCTTCGTCGCCATGGCCGCTGCCGTCATCTCCATCCTGGCCTCGGTGATCCTGCTGTTCGTCTGGCCTCTGGTCTTTGGTGCTCTGGTCTTGGTCGGCGATGCCATCGTGGGTCTGGGCCCCTGGGGCGCCGGCATCTACGCCTTCCTGAACCGCCTGCTGATCCCCATCGGCATGCACCACGCCCTGAACAACGTGTTCTGGTTTGAAACCATCGGCCTGGGCGACCTGACCAACTTCTGGGCAGGCAAGACCAGCGCCGACGTTGGCTGGAGCCTGGGCATGTACATGTCCGGCTTCTTCCCCTGCATGATGTTCGGTGTCCCGGCTGCCGCTGCCGCCATGATCGCCACCGCCAAGAACAAGAAAGCCGCTGCCGGCCTGCTGATCTCCACCGCCGTCTGTGCTTTCGTCTGCGGCGTCACCGAACCCTTTGAGTTCTCTTTCATGTTCGTGGCCTTCCCCCTGTACGTTGTCTACGCCCTGCTGTACGGCATCATGACCGTCATCACCTACTTCAGCGGCTTCCGTGCAGGCTTCTCCTTCTCGGCCGGCGCCACCGACCTGGTCTTCTCCGCTTCCCTGCCTGCTGCTGAAAAGACCTGGATGATCCTGCCTCTGGGTCTGCTGGCTGCCGTCCTCTTCTTCGCTGTCTTCTACGTCCTGATTAAGACCTTCGACTTCAAGACCCCGGGCCGTGAGGACGAGGATGAGAACACCGCCGCTGAGAAGAAGGTTGTCCTGGCCAACAACAACTACACCCAGGTGGCCGCCGGTGTCCTGGCAGCTGTGGGCGGCAAGGGCAACGTCAAGAACGTCGAGTACTGCGCCACCCGTCTGCGCTTCGAGATCAAGGACTACACCGCCGTGGATGAAAAGGCCGTCAAGAATGCGGGCGCTGCCGGCGTGGTCCGTCCCAGCAAGAACGCATGCCAGGTCATCATCGGACCCAAGGTGCAGTTCGTCTACGATGAGCTGAAGAAGATGCTCTGATCCCTTTGTGATCCCTGAGCTGACCACGCTCATTCCTGTGCTGTAAATGTAAACCGGCGGGGACTGGTTGCCCCGTCTCCCCTTTCGATAGCCGCCGAGGGCGGGCCGAACAGCCCTGCTTTCGGCGGCTTCTTTTTGGTCACAGTCTGTCCATACAGATGTGTTATACTGTCTTTCATAAGCCGCAACGTCACCAGGAATACAATCCGAACGGAGGTTTACCACCATGAAGATCATTCGCGCCAAGGACTACAAGGATATGTCCCGCAAAGCCGCCAACATCATTTCGGCCCAGGTCATCATGAA
This sequence comes from uncultured Faecalibacterium sp., assembly GCA_944385995.1. Taxonomy (GTDB): domain Bacteria; phylum Bacillota; class Clostridia; order Oscillospirales; family Ruminococcaceae; genus Faecalibacterium. Next base: position 28,539 of record CALWZL010000001.1, on the reverse strand, counting down.
GCCCAACTGTGTGCTGGGCCTGGCCACCGGCGGCACCCCGGTGGGCACCTATGCCCAGCTGATCGACTGGTACAACAAGGGTGATCTGGACTTCGCCGAGGTCACCACCGTCAATCTGGACGAATACCGCGGTCTGCCCCGCACCCACGAACAGAGCTACTGGTATTTCATGCAGAAGAACCTGTTCGAGCATGTCAATGTCCGGCCCGACCACATCCATGTGCCGGACGGCTCCAATCCCGACGCCGAGGCCGCCTGCCGGGAATACGACCAGATCATCCACGATGTGGGCGGCATCGACCTGCAGCTGCTGGGCATCGGCGTGGACGGCCACATCGGCTTCAACGAGCCGGGCGAGGCCTTCGAGCTGGGCACCCACTGCGTGGATCTGACCGAGAGCACCATCGAGGCCAACAAGCGTTTCTTTGACGGCAACGAGGCCCTGGTGCCCCGCCAGGCCTACACCATGGGCATCAAGACCATCATGCAGGCCCGGAAGGTCCTGATGGTGGCCAACGGCGCCAACAAAGCCGAGATCATCAAGAAGGCCTTCTTCGGCCCGGTCACCCCCGAAGTGCCCGCCTCCATCCTCCAGATGCACCCCGATTTCATCCTGGTGGGCGACGAGGAAGCCCTGCGCCTGGTCTGAGTCCGCCGTCCTGCCACTGATTGATCCGCTCCCGCCGGACAAGCCGGGAGCGGCAGGAGGTAATTCCCCATGATCCTGAAAAACGCTCTGCTCTACACCCCCGAGCACACCTTTGTCCCCGGTGACCTGGCCGTCCGGGACGGACGGATCGTCTCCGACCTGCCCCCCCAGCCCGGGGAGGAAGTCATCGACGCCGGCGGGCTCTACGCCCTGCCCGGCCTGCTGGATCTCCACTTCCACGGCGCGGTGGGCCACGATTTCTGTGACGGCACCGAGGAATCCATCCAGGCTCTGGCTGATTTCGAGGCCAGCCGCGGCATTCTGGCCATCTGCCCCGCCACCATGACCTATTCGGAAGAGATTCTGAACGGCGTCATGGATGCAGCCGCCGCCCACAAGAACGGCCGCGGCGCCGACCTGGTGGGCATCAACATGGAAGGCCCCTTCATCAGCCCCCAGAAGCTGGGCGCCCAGAACCCCATCTATCTCCACGGCCCCGATGTGGAGATGTTCCGCCGGCTCCAGAAGCGGGCGGGCGGCCTCATCAAGCTGGTGGACATCGCCCCCGAGGTGGAGGGCGCGCTGGACTTCATCGCCCAGTGCAAGGATGAGGTGCGGATTTCGATTGCCCACACCTGCACCGATTACGATACCGCCATCCGTGCCTTTGAGGCCGGGGCCAGCCACATGACCCACCTTTACAACGCCATGCCCGGCATCACCCACCGGGCGCCGGGGCCCATCATTGCGGCCCTGGAAAAGCGCGCCGAGGTGGAGCTCATCACCGACGGCGTCCACATTCACCCCGCCATGGTCCGGTTCACCTTCAACACCTTTGGGGATGACCGGGTGATCCTGATCGCCGACAGCATGATGGCCTGCGGCCTCCCCGACGGCCAGTACAGCCTAGGCGGCCAGGCCGTCACCGTCACCGGGCCCCGGGCCACCCTGACCGAACAGCCCGGCGTCATTGCCGGCAGCGCCACCTGCCTGTACGACTGCATGAAACGGGCCGTCCTGGATATGGGCGTACCCCTGGAGAGCGCCGTCCGGGCCGCCTCCGAGAACCCCGCCAGAAGCATCGGGCTGGATGCCGACTACGGCTCCCTGGCCCCCGGGCGCTTTGGCAACATCATCCTGGCCGACAAGGCCCTCAACATCCAGTCCGTCATCCAGAAGGGTGTGCGGATTCTCTGATCCCCCACAGGGCCGGGCCGGTGCCGGCGCCTGTCTTTCTCCCGGTGAACTTCGGTTCGCCGGGATTTTTGTTTGTTTCGGGCCGGCGGGGGCGTTTCGTCTTTTTGCCGGGGCTGGAGGTCCAATTTTCTCCACTTTCACGGGAAATGTAAAATCCTGGGCCATTCTTTTGGCCCCGATTTTACATGTTCTTTGCTTTTCAGGGAAAGCCGTGTGCAAAACTTTACGCGGATTTTCCCTGGTCATGGTCGCAGCAAGGTCGTTTTGGTTGTACAATGGGGTCGTTCCGAGAGGAAAGCAAAAAGAAAAAGATTCCCGGATGCAAACACCATCCTGGTCCTGTAATTTGGAGGAAAACTCTTATGAAAAAGATTAGTCGTCGTTCCTTCCTGGCCGTCTGCGGCGCTGCGACTGTGGCCGGCGTTCTGACTGCCTGCGGCAGCTCCTCTAGCTCCACTGCCGCTTCGTCCACCGCTTCTTCTGCTGCATCTTCCACCGCTTCTTCCGCTGCCGGCACTGACCTGAGCAGCCTGTCCGGCAGCATCTCCACCGGCGGTTCCACCTCGATGAACAGCGTCATCGAGGCTCTGACCGAGGGCTTTGCTGAGGTGGCCCCCAACGTGACCATCAGCTACGATCCCACCGGTTCGGGCGCCGGCATCACCGGCGCTGTGGAGCAGACCCTGGACATCGGCCTTTCCTCCCGTGCCCTGCACGACGATGAGACCGGCGTCACCGCCACCACCGTCGCCCTGGACGGCATCGCCATGGTGGTCAACAGCGCCAACACCGTTGCAGACCTGACCGTCGATCAGCTGGCCCAGATCTTCACCAAGCAGGTCACCAACTGGTCTGAGGTCGGCGGCGAGGACGGCGAGATCGTTGTCATCGGCCGTGAGGCTGGTTCCGGTACCCGCGACGGCTTCGAGAGCATCGTGGGCGTTGAGGACGAGTGCCAGTACGATCAGGAGCTGACCGCCACCGGCGCTGTCATCTCGGCTGTGGCTTCCAACCCGCTGGCCATCGGCTACGCTTCCCTGTCCGCTGTGGGCGACACCGTCAAGACCCTGACCGTCGGCGGCGTCGAGTGCAGCGAGGCCACCGTCCTGGATGGTACTTACGAGGTCCAGCGTCCCTTCAACTTCATCACCAACGATTCTGTGGAGCTGTCCGACGCTGCCAAGGCCTTCATCGACTTTGCTACCAGCGAGGATGCCGCTGAACTGATCCGTCTGGCCGGCGCTGTGCCTCTGGTGGATACCGAGGCCTAAGCCAACCGAACCCGGGTCCTAAATTCTGAAATGTTCCGCCTGGGATCCTGCGGTCCCAGGCATTTTTTAGGAACCGGTTCCCGTTCGCTTCGATCCAATCACCATGGGGGTTACTATGAAACAGCAAGACTCTGCTTCGGGCGCCGTCGTCCGGAAAAAATTCAATAAGCCCCACAATGCGGCCGAATGGCTGGAGCTGGTTATGAACGCCATCTTCTTCCTGTGCGGCATTCTGGCCATCGGCTGCGTGGCGCTGATTACCATCTACATGGTCATCTCGGGCCTGCCGGCCATCGGTCAAATCGGCATTGTGAATTTCCTGTTCGGCCAGGAGTGGGCTTCCACCGCCGCCGAGCCCAAGTTCGGCATCCTGCCCTTTATCCTGTCCAGCATCTACGGCACCCTGGGAGCCATCATCATCGGCATTCCCGTCGGCCTGCTGACAGCGGTTTTCCTGTCCAAGGCCGCCACGCCCAAGCTGCGCACCGTCGCCACTTCCGCCATTGAACTGCTGTCCGGTATCCCCAGCGTCATCTTCGGCCTGCTGGGCATGCAGCTGCTGGTGCCCGCTGTGGCCGCCGTCTTTGGCCGGGCTTCCGGCGCCTGCCTGCTGACCGCCATCCTGGTTCTGTCCATCATGATTCTGCCCAGCATCGTCTCGGTGTCGGTGACGGCCCTCAACGCCGTCCCCCGGGAGTACGAGGAGGGCAGCCTGGCCCTGGGCGCCACCGAGGCCGAGACCTGGTTTAAGGTCAGCGTCCCCGCCGCCAAGAGCGGCATCGCTGCCGGCATCGTCCTGGGCATCGGCCGCGCCGTGGGCGAGGCCATGGCCGTCATGATGGTGGCCGGCAACAGCCCCAACATGCCCGGCATCTTCAAGAGCGTCACCTTCCTGACCACCGCCATTGCCAAGGAAATGAGCTATGCCAGCGGCCTCCAGCGTCAGGCCCTGTTCAGCATCGGCCTGATCCTGTTCATCTTCATCATGATTATCAACATGGTCCTCAACTTCTTCCTGAAAGGAGGCAGCAACGGTGAAAAGTAATCGCTATGCTGATTTTTCTCCCTCCCGCCGCCTGTGGAACCGCTTCTTTACCGCGGCGGTCTGGGTCGCTGCCGTCCTGGTCATCATTTTGGTGGTGGGCATCATCGGCATGGTCCTGGTCCGGGGTCTGCCCCATGTCAACTGGACCTTCCTGACCACCACCTCCAGCATCCTCAAGGGCACCAACGGCATCCTCCCCGCCATCCTGAACACCTTGTACATCATCCTGCTGACCCTGATTATCGTCCTGCCTCTGGGGGTGGGCGCCGCCGTCTATCTGACCGAGTACGCCACCAATCGCAAGCTGATCGCGGCGATTGAATTCACCAACGAGACTCTGGCCGGCATCCCCAGCATCATTTACGGCCTGGTGGGCATGCTGGTCTTTGCCCAGGCCCTGGGCTTCCAGACCAGCCTTCTCTCGGGCAGCCTGACCCTGGTCATCATGACCCTGCCCACCATCATCCGCACCACCCAGGAATCCCTGAAAACCGTCCCCATGGGCTACCGCGAGGGCGCCATGGGCCTGGGCGCCGGCAAGTGGCACATCATCCGCACCATCGTGCTGCCCTGCAGCATCGACGGCATTGTCACCGGCTGCATCCTGGCCATCGGCCGTATCGTGGGCGAGAGCGCGGCCCTGCTGTTCACCGCCGGCGCCGCCCAGGTGATTGCCAGCAACATCTTCGAGGCCTACACCTCCAACGGTGCCTCCCTGTCGGTGCTGCTCTACCTGCGGGCCTTTGAGAATGGCGATTTCGACTCCGCCTGGGGCATCGGCGCCGTCCTGCTGATCCTGGTCCTGATTATCAACATTGCCGCCCGGCTGGCCAAGAAGCATCTCCGTCAAAAGGGCTGATTGAGTGAGGTAAAACGATATGGAAACGCAAAACACCACGCCTGTCATCTCGGCGAAGAATCTGAACCTGTGGTACGGTGATTTCAAGGCCCTCAAGTCCATTTCCCTGGACGTGGGCGAGCGGGAGATCACCGCCCTGATCGGCCCTTCGGGCTGCGGCAAGTCCACCTTCCTGAAAACCCTCAACCGGATGAACGACCTTGTGCCGGGCATTCGCATCGAGGGCGATGTCACCCTGAAGGGTGAGGACATCTTTGGACCCAACATGGTCCTGACCACCCTTCGCCGCCGGGTGGGTATGGTCTTTCAGAAGGCCAACCCCTTCCCCATGAGCATCTACGACAACATCACCTACGGTCCCAAGCTCCACGGCGTGCGCAAAAAGGAAGAGCTGGACGAGATCGTGGAGAGCAGTCTCCGGGGCGCCGCCCTGTGGGACGAGGTCAAGGACCGCCTGAAAAAGAGCGCCCTGGGCCTGTCGGGCGGCCAGCAGCAGCGCCTGTGCATTGCCCGGGCCCTGGCCGTCAAGCCCGAAGTTCTGCTGATGGATGAGCCCACCAGCGCCCTGGACCCCGGCTCCACCATGAAGGTGGAAGAGCTGATGAGCGAGCTGAAAAAGAACTACACCGTGGTCATCGTCACCCACAACATGCAGCAGGCGGCCCGTATCAGCGACCGCACCGCCTTCTTCCTGCTGGGCGAGCTGGTGGAGGTGGGCCCCACCGGCGAGATCTTCAGCACTCCTTCGGACAAGCGGACCGAAGATTATATCTCTGGCCGGTTCGGCTAATGCGGTTGATGAGAGAGGAGAAAACCTATGAGCATTCGCAAGCAGTATGATGAGGCGCTGGCCGATCTGAACAAGGCCCTGACCGAGATGGGTCAGGCCTGTGCAGACGCCGTCGAAAACGCCATGGAAGCTCTGGCCTCCACCGATGCAGACGCCGCCGCCCAGATCATCCACGACGACACCCAGATCAACGATATGGAGCACGACATCGAGCACCGCTGCATGGTGCTCCTGCTCCGCCAGCAGCCGGTGGCCAGCGACCTGCGCCGGATCTCGGCCGCTCAGAAGGTCATCACCGATCTGGAGCGGATCGGCGACCACGCCGCCGACATCGCCGAAATCATGCCCCACCTGTTCGCCTCCCGCAAGGCCGGCGACCACGCCGTCAGCGACGCCATTCGAATGGGTCAGAAGGCCCACAAGATGGTGGTGGACGCCATGGACGCCTTCCAGAAAGAGGACATGGCCGCCGCCCAGAAGGTGATTGCCGCCGACGACGAGGTGGACTACGACTTCAACGCCGTCAAGCGGACCCTGGCCGAAGAGATCGCCGCCAACCCCGGCCAGGTGGACGCCGCTCTGGACCTGCTGATGGTCATCAAGTACCTGGAGCGGATCGCCGATCATGCCGTCAACGTGGCCGAGTGGGTTCAGTTCACCCGCACCGGCCTGTACAAAAACGAAAACCTGTTCTAATCGTTCCCTGACAAGAGGGACCTGTATTCCAAAAAATCGTGCAGTCTGTCGGTTTCACGGCAGGCCGCACGATTTTTGTATTTTTTGTGAGCAATCTGTTTCCTTCCTGTTGCCAAGATGTAAAAGTTCTTCCACCGGTCCGAATTTGCAATAAAATTTGTCCTTATTTCGTATTTCATGTGAACGAAAGAGCAAAACGGCTCTACATCGATCGGAGGAAACTATGACAGAACTGCAAGCGAAGGACCTGCGCAACGGCTCCGGCCGAAGCGGCACAGTCAACAAAGAGGCGCTGGTCCGCGCCGCCCTGGACGAAATCGCCAACAACTACCGGGAGGCCAACCTCTCGAATGTGGCGCAAGCCTACCAGGTATCGCTGGCATATGTGAGCGAATGTGTCCGGGCCGAGACCGGCAAGACCTACAAGGAGCTGCTGCAGAAGCACCGCCTGGAGACGGCGGCCCGCCTGCTCCGCCGCAGCGATATGACCATTCAGCAGATTATTGCCCAGGTGGGCTATGAAAACACCAGCTATTTTTACCGGCTGTTCCGGGCCCATTACGGCCAGAGCCCCCGGGAATACCGGATGAACCGGCTGAGCCGGGCCTTTTCGGACAAAAAATAACCTCGCTGTTGGCGCTGCGGCATCAAAAAACCGGCATCCCGGGCGTTTTGCCCCTGGGATGCCGGATTTTTTGTCACTGGATTCAATAGTCCTCGCTGTGGTCCTCGATGGGAGCGGTGGCGCCGCCGTGGGCCTCCATATACTCCTCGAAGTTGGAGAACTTCTGCTGGGGCGGCCGGCGGCTGATGAGGACCAGCCCGGGATCGTCCCCGCGGTTCTCATGGCTGCCCGAACGGCCCCGCCCTCTGGGCTGGCTGGCAGCCTGGGTCCGGCCGGCGGTTCCGCGGCCGCTCTGGCTCCGGGCTGCGCTGTGCTCGGCCTGGGCGCCTCTGGAAGCGGCCTTCTGCTGGGGAGCGGGATTCTTTTCGCCCCGGGCCGGACGCGGCTCCTGGGCGGTCTTGGGGGCGGTCCGGGGGCTGCGGCCCTCCTTCTCCTCCTTCTTCCCCTCGGCCTGCTGGCTCCGCTGGGGCCGGGCGTTCTGGGTGCCGCCCTTGGCCGGGCGGGGGTTGGGATTCTGGTTCTGGGCGGCGGTCCGGGGCTTGTCCCCCCCAGCTGCTACCGTCTTGGCCGGCAGAACGGCCGTCTCGGCCCCGGTCAGAAAATGAGGGTCAAATTTCGGCTGCTGCGGCTGGCTCTGGCTGCCCTGGGCGGGCTGTCTGGACCGGCTGCCCTCCCGGCGGCTGCGCCTCGAGCGGGAACGCTTCTCCCCGCCTTCGCTGGCGCGGGGAGCGGTCTTTTTGGTTTCATCCATGATGGTCTCCTCTTTCTGTATGATGGGAGGCTGCACCTGCCGCACCTTGACCGGCTGGGCAGACTGCACCGCCTTGGTTTCCTTTTTGGGTTGTTCCGGCTGGGCTGTGTCCCAGGGATGTCCGCTCACCACCGGGATCTTTTTCCGGTTCAGCTTTTCAATCCCCGCCAGATATTCCTGTTCCTCGGGCGCGCAAAAGCTGATGGCCGTGCCGTCCGCGCCCGCCCGGGCCGTACGCCCGATCCGGTGGACATAGGTCTCCGGCACTTCGGGCAGGTCATAGTTGAAGACATGGGACAGCTCATTGATATCGATTCCACGGGCTGCAATGTCGGTGGCCACCAAGACCCTGGTCCGGCCGGCCTTGAAGCCCTCCAGGGCCGCCACCCGGGCGCTCTGGCTCTTGTTGCCGTGGATGGCGGCCGCCGTGATGCCCTGTTTGGTCAGGTCCCGGGCAATCCGGTCGGCCCCGTGTTTGGTGCGGCTGAACACCAGCGCATTGCGGACCGGCGGGTCCAGATGCTGGATCAGCCAGGGCAGCAGACGGCGCTTGTCCGCCCTGGACACAAAATACAGGCTCTGCTGGATGCGGTCCACCGTGCTGGAAACCGGGTCCACCTTGACAAAGGCGGGGTCCCGGAGAATCTTGGCCGCCAGACGCTCGATTTCGGCGGGCATGGTGGCGCTGAACAGCAGGGTCTGCCGCCGCACCGGCAGCTTGGCGATGACCTTTTTGACATCGTGGACAAATCCCATGTCCAGCATCCGGTCGGCCTCGTCCAGGACGAATATCTCCACCCCGGACAGGTCTACATACCCCTGACCGATCAGGTCGTTGAGCCGGCCGGGGCAGGCCACCAGAATATCCACCCCTTTCTGGAGCTGTTCCACCTGGGGCGCCTGGCCCACACCGCCGAAGATGACGGCATGGCGGAGGGACAGGTACTTCCCGTACTGGGCAAAGCTGGCATCAATCTGGAGCGCCAGCTCCCGGGTGGGGGTCAAAATCAAAGCCCGGATGGCCCCCGGCCTGGCGGCAGGACGGGCCGACAACAAATCCAGCATGGGCAGGGCAAAGGCGGCGGTCTTGCCGGTGCCGGTCTGGGCGCAGCCCATCAGATCCTGCCCCTTCAAGACCGGCGGGATGGCCCCCGCCTGAATCGGAGACGGCTTCTGATAGCCCGCCTGAGCCACCGCCCGCAGGATGGGTTTGGATAAATTCAGTTCTTGAAATGTCATTCTTCTCCTTGGTTGCTTGTGGGAAAACGGGTGAAAATCCGTCATGCCCGGACGGCAGAGCGTACGGGCATGACACACAGGAAGGTCCGTCGCCGGACAGAGCCCGGCGCAGCGGATCTTTTATTCTGCAATGCGGCGGCACTCGATGTAGTACCGCTTTTCTTCGGCGTGGCCCAGGCTGAAGGTCTTGCGGGGCAGCACGCCCCCCAGCACCACGCCGCGGAAGAGATCGCCCTTCCGCATGGCGGGCAGCAGCAGGCCTACTGCCCCTTCCTTGGTGCAGAAGGAGCGGACGGCCCCCTCGTCGTGGACATAGTCCACCCGGGCCTCGGGATGATTTTCGAGGAAGTACTCCACGAACTCATCCACCGTACCTACCCCCAGGGGGGCCGTGGGCGCCTCAAAGCTGAGGTCGCAGGCGTCCTGCGGGCCCACCAAACGGAGCTTCTGGTCGAAGGTGTCGCCGAAGCGCACCCCCACCATATTTTCATCGCTCCATGTAACCAGATTCAACAGCACCGTCTCATAGCTGGTGTTGAAGAGGACCCGGTGAATCGGCTCGATCTCCACCGCATCCGACCGGACGTTGCAGACCTCCGCCAGGCACCACCGGGCGGGATGATCTTTCTGCTGTTCCGGCGTCAGGGTCTTTTTGATCTCCTCCCAATAGGCCTTGGCAGTGGCCAGGGAGTGGTTGCCGTCGCCCACCGCCAGCGCCAGAGGCCGGGTATTGGGGGCGCCGGGATACTTGGCCAGGAAGGTCTCCTGGCTGCCCAGCGTCCGCATGGCTTCCTCAATCCGGGCGATCATGGCGGGGTCTTCCACCGCCCAGCCGGCCACATGGCCGCCGCCCAGCATCAATTCCCCGTCATACAGGGGCCGCAGCTTCTCTTTCTGCCGGCCCACCGGCTCGATCAGAATCCGGTCCGGGTCGTCGGCCAGCATCATCACATGGGGCGTCTCCAGACGGGCCCCGCGGCGGACCGCCATCCGGGGCGGAATCCGCTCCTCCACCGTGTTTTCGCTGGGCCGCACCAGGGACAGGCTGCCCCGGTGATAGTTGTAGGCCTCCAGGTCCACCCGGCCCACCAGGCCCTGACGGACCCGGCCGCTCTGGAGGGTGCGCTCCACATAGACAAAGCCGTCCACTGCCCGGGTCAGAACTTCCCGGTCGTAGGATTCCATGGTCTGGTGGATTTGATCCACGCGGGCCTGCTGGTCGTTGTCCCCCAGATAGACTTCCGGCAGAATCAGCCGGAGGGTGCTGGGACCGCCGGCGGCCGCCGCCTCGGCTTGGGCCCAGTAATCCCGGTCACTGGTGAACTGATCGCAGGCAATGCAGCCCCATTGCCCCAGCGGAACGGATGCGTCGGGCAAGAGGATATGGGCCGGCATAAAGCAGGACGTTTTTTCCATCGTTCGGTTCCTCACTCTCACAAAAGACCCTTGCGGCAGGTCCCATCAATAAAAGTTTCCGGCTTCGCTGTCCCGCACGACAACGTAGGCGGCGCCCATCTCTTTCATCTGGGCGGCTGTCTGGGTCAGCTGCGCCTCATCCCGGGTCTCCCCGGCCGGCAGGCTCACCACCAGGTTCTTGACGCCCAGTTGGGCCGGCAGAGCCCCCAAAGTGGTGCTGACGCTGGTACAGCTGGACAGGGGGTACTCATACCAGAGCGTCACCCGCCCCGCAAACCGGGCATCCCACGCGGCGATGTCAGCCGCAAGCTGACCATCCCGGCCGACGCCGCCCGTCTCGCCGAAATTCTGGTTGGAGGAGGTGGAGTGGGGGAACTGTACCGCCGACAGGCAGACCTGTTCAAAGCCGCAGTTATACAGTTCTTCCACCAGGTCCCCCACAAACTGGACGGCCGACGAGGCGTAGGGATTGAGCCAGGCTTTTCCGCCGGCCGCCGCATTGGCGGCATCCAGCCACAGATAGCCATTGCCGCCCGCATACTGAATCGCCATGCTGCGGTCGGCATAGCAGGCCACCGGGTCCTGGAAAGCAGCCACTTCTGCCACCGGCACCAGGCCTTCTTCCTTGAAAATCGAGGCGATGAGGGCCGGGTCCACCACGCTGGCCGCCACGCTGTCCGAGGCCGCCGGCACCGCCGAGGCGTAATAGATATAGCCGCTGGTGTCCTTCAGGGGAATCATGGCATAGGTCACCCCCTGCTGCGCCAGGTTCTGGGCGGTGGCCCGGATGGCCACCTCATCGCCCAGCGCCGACAGGCTGACGCTGGACCAGCTGCCCTCCCGAATCACGGTGCCAGCCACCGGCGCCGGCCGGGAGGAGGCAGCCTCCGACGAAGCCGCCGAGGAGGCCGGCCGGGAGGACGAGGACGCCGCTTCCGAAGAGGCCGCAGAGGACGCCTCCGACGAACCCGCTTCGGAGGAATCGGGCAGATCCCGGTCCCGCACCACCGTGTACCAGGTATGGGTGGCCCAGTCCAGCACATAGGGCGCGGCCAGCCAGGCCGCCCCCAACACCACCACCGCCAGCAGTACAATGCCCAGGGCTTTCTTGACCTTCATTCCCCGGCTGTAAAAGCTGCGGTGATACCGCTTGACTTTCTTTCTTTTCGGCATGGTTCCTTCACCTTTCCCTTACGGCGGGAAACAATTTCCTGCCACGCATCATTCATCAACCCATCTGGGCATCGCCCGGATTTCGTCACAGGATCACCGTGTGTCCCGTCAGGCCGTAGATGGCCAGGGCCAGCACGCCGATGTAAATCAAGGTAATGGGCATCCCGCGGAATGCCGACGGAATCGACTGGCTGCGCAGCCGGTTTTGGGCCTCGATCACCAGAAGGACCGCCAGCAGATAGCCCACGCCGCTGCCCAGGCCAAAGCCCATGGACTGGAGCAGGCTGAAACTCTGGGTCCGGCCCAGCAGCAGGGTGCCCAGCACACAGGTATTCAAACAGGCCAGCGGCAAAATCCGCAGCAGCTGCCGCTGCCAGGGCAGTTTGACAAAGTACAGAAACGCCATTTCGGCCACGCTGACCACCGCAATGCAGGCCAGATAGACCAGAGGCCGGGAGCGGGCTCCCAATCCCAGGGCAGCGGCAGCACCGCCCACATACCAGGCCACCGGGGCCAGCAGGAACTGGGTAATGCACTGCAGCACCCCGAACAACAGGCTGTTGGTCCGCTCGTCGCCCACCAGCTGGACCAGCCGGGAGACGCCCAAGGCCCGGGTAAAGACCGCATTCTGGGCCAGGACGGCCATCACTGCATAGCCGAAAAAGATGGTCAATGCCTCAGACAGGGAGCCGGCCTGGGTATAAATCGCAGTATTCACAGTTTGCCCCTCGCCTCCTTCTGATGGTTGACAATGACCTGATTGCGGGCCTCCGTGGCCAGGAATGTCCTGTACCAGGCGGCCAGGGCACGCCATACGGCGCTCACCACCCCCAGCAGGATAAACCCTCCCGCCGGCATCGAAGCCAGGGGCAGCAGGGCGGTATTGGCTGTCACCGCAAAGCCAAAGACGGTGCCGGTGGCCAGCCATTCCCGGATGCAGCCCACCACCAGCAAAACCACCACATAGCCCACCGTCACCCGCAGGCCCTTGGAGATGGCCTTGGGGAGGGTCTCCTGGACCCGTCCATAGCGGTAGATGATGAGGGGTTCCAGCACCAGCATGGGCAGATAGATGCCCAGGGTCAGCAGTTCCGTTCCGAACAGATTCCGCAGCAGCGGATAGACCAGGAAATACACCACCGCCGCCGTACCGGAATAAATCAGGCCCCGGGGCAGCAGTTTGGCGCGCAGTTCTTCTTCGCTGGCATGCTCCTCCAGGGGCACCAGCTTGCTCAGCAGGTAGCTCAGCACCCGGGACGGGGTCAGCAGCAGGGCCACCGCCGCCGCCAGCATCAGGGCATTCCGGCCGCTGGTGGCCAGCACCACCACCGGCGCCAGGCCCATGCCCTGCATGATGACCGGGTTATTCAGGAAAATCCGGTCGTGATGGGCATATTTGCCCGGGTCCCGCAGAATGACTTCCGCTTTGCTCTGTTTCATAAGGCAGCCTCCTTCCCGCCGGCGCGCCGGGTCTCAGGCAGGCTGTACAGCCGGTCCACCACCCGATCCAGCCAGCCCGACAGGCCGTTCATCATCAGAATCGCAAAGCAGACGGCGGTTTCGTAGACGCCGATATACCGGAACACCATGCTCAGGCAGCCCAGCAAAGCCCCATACAGCACCTGGCCCAGTTTGCGGCGGGGACAGGTATAGGGCTCGCTGACCAGGAAAATCGCGCTGTAGAGGGTTGCGCCGCTGACCAGTTCATACCGCACCAGGTTGAGGCGCTGGAGGGCGCTCTCCCAGAAAGCAGTCTGAACCAGATCGGCCTGCCGCGGGAAAAAGAACACAATCAGCCCGCAGGCCACCAAAAAGCTGAGGGCTGCCGGCAGCTGAATGTCTTTTTGGGTGCAGAGAAAGAGGGCGCAGGCCAGCAGAATCAGGACGGCGCCGGTTCCCAGCGGGGCGGCAAATTCGCCCAGGATCAAAGACCAGGAGCTGACGGTGGGCAATCCGCCGTTGCGGAGGGTACTGCTCATCCCGCTGACCAGGCTGACCCCCTCGGTATTCCACAGGGGAATGTCGGCGTAGGGCTGGGGATACAGAAAGACCTGCTCGGGCCAGGACACCGCCACCACCACATAGCCCACGGCGGCCGGGTGGAAGGGATAACTCCCGTACCCGCCGAAGGCCTCTTTGCCCAGCAGAACGCCGGCCATCACTGCCACCACCAGCACATACCAGCTGACCGTGGCCGGCATCAGCAGGGCGATGACAAGGGCAAAGCTCTCGTTGGACCAGTCGGCCGCGCGGTAAACCCGCCGCCGCAGAACCGCCACCAGGCGGTCGCAGAGGTTGCCGGTCAGCAGAGCCACCAGGCAGAGCAGGATCGGCCGCGGCCCGTACAGATAGGCCGACATACAGACAAGGGGCAGGGCCATCCAGCAGATATGCTTATAATACCGGCCCGTCCGGGCCAGCTCCGTCTCCTGTTCTTTTCTTGTTGTTTCTTCCATTGGTCATCCTCGCTGAACGGAGTTATACCGCCGCCAAAGCATGGATGACAGCAGCCGGGTCAGACGCCGCAAAGACAGCGCTGCCCGCCACCAACACATCCGCGCCGGCCCGGGTGCACAGAGGAGCCGTCTCGGCATTGACGCCGCCGTCCACCTCCAGCAGGAACTGCAATCCCCGGTTCTGGCGCTCCGCCCTGAGGGCAGACAGCTTATCCAGGGCCGACGGCATGAACTTCTGTCCGCCAAAGCCCGGCTCCACCCCCATCACCAGGACCAGATCCAACTGGTCCAGCCAGGGGAACAGCTTTTCGGCCGGGGTTTTGGGGCTGATGGTCATTCCCGTCTTGCAGCCCGCCGCCCGGATGGCGGCCAGCACCGCGGCCGGGTCGTCCTCCGCTTCCAGATGGAAGTTGATGAGGCCGGCCCCCGCCCTGGCAAAGGCGTCCACATAGGACAGCGGGTGGCTAATCATCAGGTGCACATCAAAAAAAGCGCTGGGAATCCCACGGTGCAGGCTGGCCAGCACCGGCACCCCAAAGCTGATGTTGGGCACAAAGTGCCCGTCCATTACGTCAAAGTGGAGCATTTCGGCTCCGGCTTCCAGCGCCATCCGGCACTCGTCCCCCAGACGGCAGAAGTCGGCAGATAAAATCGATGGACTGATGATGGCCATGGTATCTTTACTCTCCGTTGTATCAGTTTTTTCTATTCCGTTTCGTTCGAGCTGCACAGGGGCACAGCTCACATTTTAGTGTACACGAAAACGGCCCAAAAATCAAACCCGCGGCTGTCTTTTTCACGGAAATGACGTAAATCACCCCTGCGGAGCTTCCCGGGAACTGGTTTCAGTGGTATCATCTGACAATTTCAGCAGGTCGCCGCGGCCCGGCACCTCCACCGGCAGGGTGAACACAAACCGGCACCATTCCCCCTGTTTGCTCTCCACCCGAATCTGACCGCCGGACAAATTCACCAGCACCTTGCAGATATGCAGCCCCAGGCCGGCGCCCCGGGCATGGAGTCCGCGGGACTGGTCCTCCTTATAGAATCGTTCAAAGACGAAGGGCAGCGCTTCTTCCGAAATGCCCTGTCCGCTGTTCCAGACCGAAATTTCCGCCTCGGGGCCCAGTTTTTCCACGTTAAACCGGATGATTCCACCCGGGGGCGTGAACTTGATGGCGTTGTCCAGCAGGTTATACACCACCTGATGAATCAGGTCGGGGTCGGCATAGACCAGCACCCGCTCATCCATGGTCAGCCCTTCCAGGTCAATCTGGCCGTCGTTGATCCGCTGTTCCGCCGACAGGGCCACCCCCGTCAGGGTCTCCCAGATGTTGAACATCCGGGCATTGACCCGGTATTCCCCCGACTCCAGTTTGGACAAATCCAGCATATTCTGCACCAGACGGGCCAGACGGCCGGTCTCCTGGGACACCAGCTGCAAATAGTGGTTGTGGAGCTCGGGCGGAATGGTCCCGTCCAAGATGCCGTCAATAAAGCCCTTGATGGTGGTCATGGGGGTGCGGAGTTCGTGGGCAATATTGCCCATAAACTGGCCCCGGGAGGAGTCAATCTGCTGCAAGTTGGCGGCCATGGTGTTGAAGGTGCGGGCCAGGTCGGCAATTTCGCCGTCCCCCTCCACGTCCTCCACCCGGACCGAAAAGTCACCGCCGCCGAATTTCTGGGCCGCCTCGCTGATCCGGTGCAGGGGTTCGGTGAGGCTGCGCATCAAAAACATGGTCAAAACGCTGGCACAAATCAGCATCAGGCAGGCGGACAACAGGAAATTGGAGGCGAACCGCCCCACAAAATCGTCCAGCATCTGCCCGGATGCGCATACAAAGATATAGCCCGCCGCGGCGTCATCCCGCAGAATCGGCCGGGCAGAGACATAAAATTCTTCGTCAAAGGACTCCTTCATCCGGCCCAGCTCATGGTATACCCCATCCTCGGCGCCGGCCACCTTGTCCAGCACCTCGGCGGGAATTTTTTCCTGTATGAGGTGGTCGCTGTTGGAAGCAAGAATCACCTTGCCGCTGTTGTCGGTGAAGAAGATATAGACGTTGGCGCTTTCGCCGATCAGGTCCACCTGGCCCAGGACACTATCCATCTTTTCGCTTTCGGTCAGGTCATCCCAGAAATACCCCACCGTCCGGCCGGCCAAATCCCCCACATCGTCCAGGGTATCAAAGCGCTCCCGGGCAAAGTACCGGCTGAACAAAACCAGCTGGGACAGACCCATCACCGCGACGCCCAAAATCATCAGGGTGGCGACCGTCGAAAAGAAGGCCACCGATATGCTTTTGCGCATTACTGACGCACCTCGAATTTATAGCCCACGCCCCAGACCGTTTTGAGCTCCCATTTGTCGGAAGCGCCGGCCAGTTTTTCCCGCAGACGCTTGACGTGGACATCGATGGTCCGGGAATCTCCGTAATACTCGAAGCCCCACACCTCATCCAACAGCTGGTCCCGGGTGTAAACCCGGTTGGGATGAGATGCCAGACAGTAGAGCAGTTCCAACTCTTTGGGGGGCGCCTCCACCACCTTTCCCTTGACTTTCAGCTCGTAGCTGTTCATGTCCAGGCGGAGGTTGTCAAACTCCACCACCCCTTCGGTGGGCTTTTCGGCCGTAGCACCGCCGGCACAGCGCCGCAGCACCGCCTTGATGCGGGCCACCACCTCTTTGCTGTCAAAGGGTTTGACAATATAGTCGTCGGCGCCCAGCTCCAGGCCCAGAACCTTGTCGAAGGTCTCTCCCTTGGCGGTCAGCATAATCACCGGGGTGTCGCCCTGCTTGCGAATCCGCCGGCAGACCTCCCAGCCATCCAGCCGGGGCATCATGACATCCAGCAAGACCATGTCCGGCTTGATCTGGGCATATTTTTCCAGGGCATCCTCGCCGTCTGAGGCGAGGGTCACCTGAAATCCTTCCTTGGTCAGGTAGAGCCGCAGCAGCTCGCAGATGTTCTGGTCGTCGTCCACGACGAGGATCTTTTCATTTGCCATGGTAGTTTCCTCCAGCCATTCCCATCGCAGCGGGTGCGCCATGGGCGGCTCCCCCTGCGTTTCTTTTTGCGATACAGCTCTATTATACGGCAAAGATATGGCTAAATAAAGTACGGCCGGCATCTTTTCTGCTCTTCCCCTGAGAAAAATTCTGCCCTCCCGGCCTTTCTTTCCGGCCAAAGGCCCCGCGGCGGGCCATCCGGTGAACGTCCGCCCTCTGTCCGGGACTGTCTGGAGACAAAAACAATGCGGAGGCCAGTCTTTCGACCGGCCTCCGCAGAGGGACCCTATCTTTCGTGACGCAAAAGTTCTTTTGTTTTGGTGCGATCAACAACAGAAGGAATATGGATTAGACATTCCCCTTTGTCGCCACATCGGATGGGCATTTCGCCGAATCTGCAAGCGGTCTCGTGCCTGCAGACTCCTTATATCACCCGGCTTCAGCCGGAAGTGTTATAAGTAATTTAGAGGTAAAGCTTACTGATGGGTAGAGGTACGGACGACCTGAACAGCCACGAAGGTCACAGAAGGATTAGCTGCGCTGACGCCACCGCCAACGATGCTGCCATGAGTGCCAGTCCAGCCGCTGTGGATGTCACCAACAACACCGCTCACGCCAGTGCTGTTCACAGCCTTGGTGTAGGTGCTGACGGAAACAGTGTACTCGTGGTTGTAGTTGCCACCATTGGTGTTCTCAATGCTGTACTTGTAATCCTGAACGCCGTAGTTGCTAGCGATCTCCTCAGCGATCATCTGCTTCAGAGCATTCTCGCCGATAGCGCTGGAAACAGCATAAACCTCAAATGCAACAGCATCATCAATCTGGTAGCTGCTGACATTCTCAGCAGCCTCCAGAACATCGCTATCACCGATCTCGTTGACATCAACGCCAGTTGCGCCAACAGCAGTGTACAGACGGTTCTCGATATCACCTGCAACAGAAGTCAGCTGATCTGCGTAAACATAATCAGGCAGAACATCCATAACGCCAGCGAACTCAACAGAGCTCTGCAGGTCGCTGTTCAGCTCAGCGCTGTCAGCGAAAGAAACGTAAGCGGGCAGCTTCTTGTCCAGCTCAGTCTCAACCAGAGTCTTGACCTCAGCGGAAACACCAGCAACACCGGGCTCGACAGGATCGGTCGGGGTATTGGGAGTGGTATTGCCGTTGCAGCCAGCCAGCATGCTGACAGCCATAACGCCAGCCAGAGCCAGAGAAACAATCTTCTTGAGTTTCATAATGAATTTTTCCTCCTTATGGTGTATAAAAGATAGAGACCCAAAACAGGTTCCAAAGGGAGGTCCATCCCTTTGTCCAAAGGGAGGTCATCCCTTTGTGTGATTATAATATCACACCCTTTTTCCAGTGTCAACCCTCAATTTCAAATTTTTCTCACAAATGGTTTCTTTTGTCTACTGCGGTAAATTCTGGTCCTGTATGGGTTCTGATTTTAATCATATTTATTGTATATTTATTCATTGCAAAACCATCTTTCAACATGCGAAAACTGCGGTTATTGCAGTGATTTCGTGTATTTTTTGTGGAAATCCTGTGATGGTGCATAAAATAAAATATTTTGAGAACCGACGTTCTTTTTCATCATCCGAGCCGTCATAAAACCCACTTGTACAGTAGAAAAATCAAGCCGTTCAAAGAAAGCGCTGTTCCGGCCGCTCCGGCGCCGGCAAAGCCGCCGCCCCCTCCACCCCGCCCGCCGGGCCGGTCAGGCGGAGAGGGCGCTCCTATATAATAAGGAGTGTCCGCCGGCCGGCGTCCATGGCCGATGGCGCCAGTAAAACCTTGCGCTCAGGCCGCGGGGCGGGTATAATAGGAGCGAACGCATGATCCGGCACCGCGCCGCCCAGCCGCGCGGGCCGCAGGAATAAAGGAGCACAGCACTATGAAATTAGGCATCGTCGGCCTGCCCAACGTGGGCAAGTCCACCCTTTTCAACGCCATCACCTCGACCCGGAACGCCGAGGCGGCCAATTATCCCTTCTGCACCATCGAGCCCAACAGCGGCATCGTGGCGGTGCCGGACAGCCGGTTGGACAAGCTGGCCGAAATCTGGCAGACCAACAAAAAGACCCCCGCCATTGTGGAGTTCGTGGACATCGCCGGCCTGGTGAAGGGCGCTTCCCAGGGCGCCGGCCTGGGCAACAAGTTCCTGGGGCACATCCGGGAATGCGACGCCCTGGTCCACGTGGTGCGCTGCTTTGACGATGACAACATCATCCATGTGGTGGAGGATGTCACCAAGGCCGAGGCGGTGGACCCGATTTCTGATATCGATGTCATCGACTACGAATTGATTCTGTCCGACCTGGAAGTGGTCCAGAACCGGGCCGGCCGGATGGCCAAGGCCGCCAAGAGCGGCAACAACAAGGGAGCCGCCGCCGAAGCCGCATGGCTGGAACAGCTGGCCGCCCATCTGGCCGAAGGCAAGCCGGCCCGCAGCTTTGACTGGGACGAGAACGACGAGGACCAGAAGGTTGTCCTGAAAGAGATGGGCCTGCTGAGTGCAAAGCCGGTGCTGTATGCCTGCAATGTGGGCGAAGACGACCTGATGGAGGGCATCGAGAACAACAAGTACGTCCCCCTGGTGGCCAAGCGGGCCGCCGAGGAGGGCGCCAAGGTAATTCCCATCTGTGCCCGCACCGAGGAGGACATCGCCGACTACAGCCCCGAAGAGAAAAAGGCCTTCCTGGCCGAGATGGGCATCCAGTCCAGCGGCCTCGACAACCTCATCACGGCCAGTTATGACCTGCTGGGCCTGATCTCCTTCCTGACCGACGGCAAAAAGGAGTGCCGCGCCTGGACCATCCGCAAGGGCACCAAGGCGCCCCAGGCGGCCGGCAAGATTCACAGCGACTTTGAGCGGGGCTTCATCCGGGCCAGCGTGATTCACTATCCCGACCTGGAAGCCAACAACTTCGACTATGCCGCGGTGAAGGCCAAGGGCCTCCAGCACACCGAGGGCAAGGAATACCTGGTGCAGGACGGGGACGTGATCGAGTTCCTGTTCAATGTGTAAGGGGGTGGAGGCCATGGTCATCGGCATCATGGGCGCCATGCCCGACGAAGTGGACCAGCTCTGTGCCCGCCTGTCCGATGTGAAGGTGGAGGAATACGGCGGGGTCAGCTACCACTGCGGCAGCCTGGCAGGGCGGCAGGTGGTGGTCTGCTGTGCCGGCATGGGCAAGGCCAATGCCGCCGCCACCACCCAGGTTTTGATTACCAAATACGGCGCCGACCGGATCATCTTCTCGGGCATCGCCGGGAACATGACCAGCAAGATTGGCATCGGCGATGTGGTCATCGGCGGGACGGTGCTGTATCACGACGCCCAGTTGGACATGATCTGCCAGAATCCCCCCTATCTGAAGGAATACCACGGGGACCCGGTCCTGATTGCGGCCGCCGAGGCCGCCTGCCAGGAAGCCGGCGTCCGGTACATCACCGGCAAGATTGCCACCGGCGACCTGTTCATCGGGGACAGCGCCTCCAAGGAGGCCATCGCCGCCAAGTGTGACCCCGACTGTGTGGAGATGGAGGGCGCCGCTGTCAGCCAGATTGCGGCCAAGAACGGCGTTCCCTGTGTAATTCTCCGGGCCATGAGCGACAACGCCGACGAGGACGGCCACGAAATTCTGGTGGTCAAAAAGTTCAGCATCGCCGAATATGTAGCCACTGCCACCCGCATTGTGGCTTCCATGATCCAGCGGCTGTAAAATGCAGAGCACAAAGCGCCGCCTCCCCGGCCGGGAGGCGGCGCTTTTTCGGTTTTACAGGAATTGTTCCAGCTTGATTCGGTTGTCCTCCTCAAAGTCCTGCAGCCGCTGCATCAGCCGCTTGGTGCCGGGGGCGGCGTTGGGATAGTCCTTCTGGCACTTGATGCAGTCCATCACCCCCTGGCTGCTGCCTTCCGACAGCATCTCGGCCAGATTCCGGGTGGATTTGTCGGTGAGGGTCTTCATGCTGATGCCCATCTTGGTGTTCATCTTGGCAAAGGCCGACTGGCCCTGCGCCTCGCCGCCGCAGGCCTCCATGCCGGTGTGGGCCTCCTGGCTCAGTTCCTGGTAGCCGTTCCGCTCCCGAATCAGCTCGGCCCGGAACCGGGCATCGTTGGTCATGGGCAGAATCTGGGCCAGGGTGTTCTTGCCCATCTCGGTATTCTGGATCACGGCTTCCAACATGTTCAGGTTGTCATTTTTCTGGTGTTCCATCGAAAAAAGCCTCCTTTTGGGTCTAGGGAAGGTCCCCGCTGGGGGGACTTTGCATCCTAGTGTGTACCAAAAGGGGGCTTTTATACCGCCTTCCGGGCGGAAAAACGCCCGGCCGGGACATCTGTCCAGACCGGGCTGATGGAACATTCTTCAAACTTCGTCCGCGGTGCGGATGCAGTCGCCGCCGTCGGCCACTGCGGCACACAGGCGCTTGTCGCACAGGTGATACAGGCCCTCCCAGCTGCGCTGACCCTCCGGGAGCTCGGCGGTGCCGGCCACCCCGATGGACAGGGTGAAGGCCACCCGGCTCATCATCCCGGTGCCCGCAATGCAGTCACAGGGCATTTCCTCATAATACTGGCGAATTTCCGCTCCCAGCTGCTCCACCGTCATTCCCTCGCAGACAATCAGGAGGATCCCGCCGTGGAGACGGCAGACCACCCGGCTGCAGGGAAGGTCGTAGTGCTTTTTCCACTGGTTGACGATGGTACAGACGATCTGATCCAGCGCCGGCTGGCCGTGGGTGTAGCGCAGCCGGTCGGCTTCGTCCAGCGAAACCAGGGCCGCGGCGGCCTGGCCGCCCTCGCTGAGAATCTTGTCCAGTTTCTGACGGAACACCGTCTCAATGTACCGGCGGTTGTAGGCGCCTGTCAGGAAATCCCGGTTGAGATCCTCCCGCACCAGTTCCCGCTCCCGCTCGGTCATCCGGTCCTCGGGCAGGGTGTTGCCCGCCAGGGGGGCACTCATCTGAATGCCATAACTGCCCCGGTCTGTCTGGACGCGGCGTCGGAGCACACAACTCACCTGGCCGCCTCCCTGCTCATAGCTCACCTGCATGGCATCGTCCTGCCAGTGGTCCTCGCATTCGGGCGGCAGCTCTACCACGCTGACATCGTCAAAGACCGCCTGCAGCGCTTCGGCCAACTTTTGCAGGTCTTGCACCGTACATCCTTTTTTCATTGTTGTTTCCCCCGCTGTGCGCCGGACCTTCTTCATTACAGGCAGCCTCCAAAGGCCCCTCTGCGCACCGGGCCTTCCGAAGCCGCCCCAAGGCGGCCGCATATTCCCTCGGACGGGCCGTCTGCCCGCCAGCTTGTCTAAATAACCAGCATATGTAAATTATAACACGGACGATATGAATTTTCCAGCTGCGGGCGCAACTTTTCCCTATAAGTGGGGAATTTTTGTCATTCTGCCAAAAGATTCTCCCGGGTGCGGCAGCTTACCTCACATTCCTGGCGGATCCGCTCTGCCAGCACAGCGGTGTCGAACCCTTTTTTGGCGCGCCAGGCCCAGTTGCCGCCCAGACGGCCCGGGGTGTTCAGATGTGCCTCGGCGCCCAGCCCCAGCCAGTCGTACAGCGGAATGATGGCCCGGTCCGCCGGGGAGCTCAGTGCCGCCCGGATCAGGGCCTGACGGGCCTCGGCCGGCTTGACCGCCTCGGCCTGGGCCGCGGTGGGCTTCAGGTGGGCCGTCATGTGCAGATAAGCCGCGGCGTTCTGCTTCTCTTTTTTGGTGGCCGTATTCTCCCACCAGTCGGTGAGGGTGGTGTTGTCGTGGGTGCCCGGGTAGACCACGCAGTTTTTGATGTGATTATAGGGGAGATACTCGTTGTCCCCGCCGGTAAAGGCGAATTGCAGCACCTTCATGCCGGGGAAACCGCTGTCGGCCAGCAGCTGGCGGACGCTGTCGGTCAGGTCGCCCAGGTCCTCCGCAATGATGGGCAGCTTGCCCAGGGCATGTTCCAGGGCGTGGAACAGCTCCATGCCGGGGCCCTGCTCCCACTTGCCGGTCTTGGCGGTGGTGCTTGTGGCCGGGATGGCCCAATAGGTATCAAAGCCGCGGAAGTGGTCAATCCGCACCAGGTCATAAATCGAGGTGGCGTACCGGACCCGCTTGATCCACCAGGCAAAGCCGGTCTGGCGGTGATAGTTCCAGTCGTAGAGAGGATTGCCCCAGAGCTGGCCGTCAGCGGCAAAGTAATCCGGCGGGCAGCCCGCCACCCGGGCAAACCGGCCCTCGCTGTCCAGTTCAAACAGGCGGCCGCCCACCCATGCGTCCACCGAGTCGGCCGAAACATAAATGGGCATATCCCCCAGAATCTGAATGCCCTTGGCGTTGGCGTAAGCTTTCAGCTTGCTCCACTGCTTGCTGAACATGTATTGCAGGAACTTCCAGAAGCCGATTTCCTCCCCATGCGCAGCGGTGTACTGCCGCAGGGCTTCGGCGTCCCGCAGACGGTATTCCCGGGGCCATTCGGTCCAGGGCTTCATCTTCTGATCTGCCTTGAGGGCCATATACAGGGCGTAATCATCCAGCCAGTCCTCGTTGGCGAGGGTGAAAGCATAGTAGTCGTCGGGATAGTAGATCTTGCAGCCATGGAGGCCCACACAGCCGGCCCGCCATGCCGCATAGGCGGCCCGCAGAAGCTCATAACGGCTGTTGTACAGGGCGCCGTAATCCACCACGCAGGGGTCCTCGCCCCAGTCTGCGTCCTCCAGCTGGGCCTTGGTCAGGAGGCCCTCATCCCGCAGCGTCTCCAGATCGATGAAATAGGGGTTGCCTGCAAAGGCCGAACAGCTCTGGTAGGGGCTGTCACCGTAACCGGTGGGGCTGAGGGGCAAAATCTGCCAGATGCTCTGGCCCGCTGCCGCGAGGAAGTCCACAAATTTCACAGCCTCTGCGCCGAAGCAGCCAATCCCGTAGGGTCCGGGCAGACTGGATACCGGCATCAAAATTCCACTTTCACGCATGTTCCGTTCCTCTCTTTTTTCAAACGTACCGCCTTTTCGTGCGCGGCCCTGTCTATTTTATGATATCACAACCGCTGACTATTTTCCACAGGCAAAAATCGTGGTATAATAGCCTCAAACAGGCTATTTGACCCAAATGCAAGCGCTTCGCGCTGAGATGGTTTTCGTCTGTCCTGCCGGATGCAGGCCAAGTCGAAAGAGAGGGAATTCAACATGCACCCAACCGAACATTTTTACCAAGCCGACGCCTACCGCACCGAGGCGTCGGCCCTCATTCTGGCCGCTGAGCCCCTGGACGGTGGCGGGGGCCGGATTGCCATGACCGGCACCGTCTTTTACCCCGAGGGAGGCGGTCAGCCTTCCGACCGGGGCACCCTGACCCTGCCCGACGGGACAGTCCTGCAGGTCACCGATGTCCACGAAAAGGACGGGGTCATCTGGCACACCGTCCCGGCTCTGTCCCCTGCCGCCAGGCCCGGCACCCCCGTCGATCAGCGCATCGACTGGGAATGGCGGTTTGACAAGATGCAGCAGCACACCGGAGAGCATATCTTATCGGGAACCCTGCACCGGCTGTTTGGGGCGGAAAATGTGGGCTTTCACATCGGCAGCGAGGCGGTGCGGATGGACACCAGCGTCCCCATCAGCCCCGAGGGGCTGCGCCAGGCCGAGACCGAGGCCAACCGCTTTGTCTGGCGGGACCTGCCGGTCCAGATCAGCTATCCCAGCCGGGAAGAGCTGGCCCACATGACCTACCGCAGCAAAAAGGAGATCGAGGGCCAGGTGCGGATCGTCACCATTCCGGGGGCGGATGCCTGTGCCTGCTGCGGCACCCACACCGCTTCCACCGGTCAGGTGGGCCTCATCAAGATCCTGTCCGCCGAGCACTACAAGGGCGGAATGCGGCTTTCGGTGGTCTGCGGCGGCCGGGCCCTGGCCGAAGTCCAGGCCATGCAGGACCGCCAGAGCGCCATTGTGGCCGAGCTGAGCGCCAAGCCCGTCGAGACTGCCAACGCCGTCCGCCGGGTGCACGCCGAACTCACCGCCCTCAAGTTTGCCCAGTACGGCCTCTGCGGCCAGCTCTTTGACGCCCTGGCGGGGGTGGTATCCCCCCACGAGGACGCCATCCGCACCGTACCCGGTCTGGACCCCGACGGGCTCCACCGTCTGGCGGTCCGTCTGACCGAGGCCACCGACGGCCTGTGCGCCGCCCTGACCCCCACCGACAAGGGCTGCGGCTACTGTCTGGCCCGCCGGGAGGGAGATGTCCGGCCTCTGACCAAGGCCCTCAACGCCGCCTGCGGCGGACGGGGCGGCGGCAAGCCCGGCATCTGCCAGGGAAGCTGTTCCGCGGCCCCCGAGGCGGTGGAGGCCTTTCTCCGGGAAGCCGCCCATTCGTAAAATCCGTGATTGACACAACAAGGAGTATATCCCTATGCGCATGCGTTTCAAGCCCTACGCGCGGGCCGAGCTGCTCGCCGCCGACTTCCACATCCACGACCCCTTCCATCTCCAGGGACAGTGGCATCAGCAGTTTGCCCGTCCCGAACAGCCCCTGGTGCTGGAGCTGGGCTGCGGCAAGGGTGGGTTTATTTCCCAGCTGGCCGCCGCCCACCCCGAAAACAACTATCTGGGCATCGACATCACCGACAAGGTCCTGATTCTGGCCAAGCGGAAAATCGAGGCGGCCTACGCCGCCGCCAATCGTCCCATCGACAATGTCCGCATCATGAGCGCCGACATCGAGCGGATTCGCAACCTGTTCACCCCCGAGGATACCGTCAGCCGCATCTACATCAACTTCTGCAATCCCTGGAGCAAAAACGCCTCCTCCAACAAGCACCGGCTGACCCATCCCCGGCAGCTGATCCAGTACCGGGATTTTTTGGTGGACGGCGGGGAAATCTATTTCAAGACCGACGACGATGACCTGTTCCGGGACAGCCTGGGCTACTTCCCCGCGGCGGGGTACGAAATCACCTGGCAGACCTTCAACCTTCACCAGAATGAGCCGGCCTGGAACATCCGCACCGAACACGAGGGGATGTTCACCGAGATGGGAATCGACATCAAAGCCCTGATCGCCCGCAAAATCCCCGGCGACGAGAGCGTCACCTGGGTGGAGCCCAAGCGCCGGGGCGGCCAGGAAGAAGAAGACGCCGGGGCCGTCTCTGACACCAACGCATAAAACGGCGTCTGCGGAGGGAGTTCCATGCTGTTTGGATTCACGTTGTATCAAATTGCAGCTTACTTTTTGATTTATTCCTGTCTGGGCTGGTGCGTGGAGGTGGCTTATGCCGCCGTCACCACCGGCAAGCTGGTCAACCGCGGCTTTCTGAACGGCCCGGTCTGCCCCATCTACGGCTTTGGGATGCTGACCCTGTTGTTTTTCCTGACCCCCCTGCTGGACAATAACATTCTGTTGTTCATCGGAGGAGTCATCATTCCCAGCGCCATCGAGCTGGCCGGCGGCTGGATTCTCTACAAGATCTACCACACCCGCTGGTGGGACTACACCGACAAGCCCTTCAACCTGGGCGGCTACATCTGCCTGGAGTTCTGTCTGTACTGGGGGCTGGGATCGGTCTTTATGATGAAGCTGGTCCACCCCACCATCGCTCTGGTGGTGGAGATGATTCCCACCACCATCGGCTGGATCTTGATCGGTCTGCTCTATCTGGTCTATGCCGTGGACCTGGTGGTGACCACCATCACGGCGGCAGGGCTGGCCGACGAGCTGGACACCCTGGAACGGATTGCCGACGGCATCCACGATGTCAGCGATGCCATGACCGGCCTGATCGGTTCCACCGCCATGGATGCCGACCAGAAACTGGATGAGAGCCGTCTCCAGCTGAAACTGGCCGGCGCCGAACTGCGCACCGCCGGGGAAAAGCTGTCCCGCCGGGATATGCAGCAGGCCACCCGGGCCGCCCGGGCCAAGGCCGATGAAGCCGTCGACGCTGCCCGCCGGGCCGGTGAACTGGCCCGTCTGAACGCTGCCGAGGCCGCCGAAGCGGCCCGCCTGGCGGCAGCCGGCACCATGGAACGGGCCACCGACCGGGCTTCCGAACTGCTTCAGCTGGAGCGGATTCAGGCCGAACTGGAAGCCCGCTCGGAGGAAATCCAGGCCCAGATGCGGGACCAGATGCGGCGGACCGCCTTCTTTGGAACCGGCCGTCTGGTCAACGCCTTCCCCCGGATGCGCCACGGACGCCGCAGCCTCTCTCTGGATGCGCTGCGGGAGCGTCTGCACCGGAAAAACGACGACCAATCCAAATCGTAACCCCAACAAGAAAAGCTGCCGCAATGACTTGCGGCAGCTTTTTGGTTGTCCGAATCGGTTTGGGCGCTATCAGCCCAGCTGGGAGGGATAAATCACAAAGTTGACCTCTTTGTTGGCCAGACGGTAGACAATGCGGAGGGTCTGGAGATTCTCGGTGACCTGGCCGATGCAGTCAATGTAAGAGGTTCCCCGGGGAATATTGGCGTATGTATTTTCCTTGCGGGGCTGGCCGGCGGTGCCGGTGTAGCAGACGGCGCCAAACTTGCCGTCGTTCAGGTACATGCCGTTGTTGTAGGCCCAGATGACGGCGGGGGCCTTCACCATCCGGTTGGCGTTGGGATAGGTGGGGGTGCCGCTGGTGTCCTCGGCGTCCTTCTCCCACTGATAGAAGTAATCCCGCACTTTCTCATCGGTGTACTTGGTCTCAAACCAGTCAAAGCTGAAGCGCTTGTTGTACAGCTCAATCTCTTCGGAGGAAGTGTTGGTCAGGTCCATCCGCAGGTAGACGTACCGCTGGCCGTCGGCAACCTTCAGCTGGAAATTCTTCGCCACGTCGGCGTGGCTGTCAGCCGTCACTTCCCAGGCCTCGGCAATCTTCATGGTGACGCTGCCGCCCTCTTTGTCGGTCCAGGTGACAATCTGGCCCAGGCCATACTCGGCATCAAACTTGGTGCAGCCTCCCAAAAGGCTGCTGGAAGCCACGGCCAGGGCGCCTATGCCGGCACACCTCATAAAGTTTCTGCGGGAGATTTTGCAAGACATAGGATGTCCTCCTTCACATTTCTTTTTGATGATACACCGGCCCTGCAGCCTCCCAAGAGCTGCCGCGGCATACGTCTGGTTATGGTCTGATTCTATCACAGGGGGCATCTGGTGTCAATCAAACACCATAATTTTCATTCGTTACGTCCTTTTTTAGATGTTTGGGGCGAAAGGCCGTCGGTTGAACCGGCTGCATATTTTGTTTCACCTGGTTTTTGCTGGGGCAGGCTTGCAGAACCTGGCTTCGGTCCGGTATAATAAGGAGATGCAAGGATTGACTTTCCCTGTCAAAACCGGTACACTCATTTCATCATGAACCCACAAAATCTGTGCTCTCC